>JAHFUH010000157.1 GCA_023265215.1 Acidobacteriota bacterium | reverse complement strand
ATCCTGGCAAGCGTTTCGGCTGCCTCTTCGGCCGGAGAGACTATGGTCGTCAGGTGCGGTACTCCGCCATCCACATAAACCTGTTTATCGACTCCGGAATCATAAAGCGTCTCGATAAGGGCCAATATAGCTCCTTGAGACGATGATCCTGCTTTCCTCAATTGAATAGCCGCGTCGGCTCTTGAACTCGCATCACCGCTCCTGAGTTTTTTAATCTGCTCCCTCATAGGTTCCGGAGATGCCTTCTCCCATTCGGTCAGCCTCTGTTTCAGTGGCGCAGCATTCTTAAACAAAGACTCGCCCAGGAGGGATTGGTTCTCGCGCGAATCCTTAATATCCAATATGTACGAGCCAAGCCTGCGCGAATCCACATTTTTATTAACCGGGGCATCGGAATTCCTGCCACTTAAATCTCTAATGCGCGCCAATGCGCTGGCGGCCCGGCTGCGGACCTCACTGTTTGGATCCTTTAGCAGGGCATTGAGCGGAACTATTGCTCGTGCATCCTTGGTATCTCCCAAGGCGACTGCAGCTTCCATGCGAACGTCGTCATCTTGGCTCCCCAATGCGGCAATAAGGGGGGCAACGGCAGCCGTTCCCAGTTTCACCAATGCACTGGCGGCCAGCTTTCGAAGCAAAGGATTTGTGTCTTTCAACGCAGTAATGAGCGGATCTATTGCGCGCGGATCTTTGAATTCTCCGAGGGCTTCCGCGGCCCCGTAGCTGACGAGGGCGTCCTTATCCTTGAGAGCCGTAATCAGTGGATCCACCGCGCTGGGATCCCGGATATCCTTTAGGGCGACAGTCGCGCGATAGCTAACCACCGCGTCTTCATCCTTCAAGGCAGCAATGAGAGGATTCACCGCGCGCGGATCTTTGGTTCGTCCCAGAGCGGCAACCGCCTCTCTGCGCACGCTCACATTCTGGCTCTTTAGCTCACTGATCAGTGGATCCACTGCAGCCGGGCCAAGCTTCAGCAAGGCATTGATCGCCTCCGCCCGGACGTTGCGATCATCATCCTTCAGCGTTTCCAGCAGATTGTTTATTGGGCTTTCCTGGCTGTACCCTGTGCGTATGCTCCCATGTGCATATACGCACAGAAGCAACACACCCAAAATCCAAATGCGCATTCGCGTTTTCATCTTTTATAACAACACAGGCACAAGGCCGTCCCAGTTAAAGGTTGCAGCATCATGAGGTAGTCAGGAAATTAGTCGTGCTGGTCATGACAGGTCCGCATTCCAGTTCCAAGAGCATTTTTCATCCCTGCTACCATTTTAGTGCCGATCCTTCCGCCCTGGGCATCCATGACGACAGCTCCGTCGCGGCATGATCGGCAGATTTCTCATCCACTATCCGGCTGGCTTGACCCTCCGAGCGATCCCACACTGTGGGGTTTGCCCCGCATTTTATTTTGCCGCATCATAGCACACTGGGTTATATCCGGCAACAACGCCATGCACCATTCTCTGCCCCTGAATTCAGGCTCGGAATGAAACCCGGCCGAGCCGGTCATCAAGCCCCAATAAATGTGCAGATCCCAGCCTTTCCAGTGTCCAGCGCTGAAGGTGCTGCGCAGCCAAGCCCAAGTCAGGACGCTAATCCGTTGGGAGATCCACCGGCCTTGCCGGTGGATACTTACGGAGAAAAAGCCCTGTAAGGGCAGCGCAGGCTCACCTTCATTATTTTGTGATAGTGGCGTCTTCGATCATCACGGGGAAAACATAGCCCATGCCGAGATTTGTATCCAAGCGGACGATTCCGTTGACCAAAACCGTATCCCCCACGGCTGCAATGCCCTGAGTCGTGACAGTCAGGTCATCCGTCTTGGACTTCGGATCGCCCGTGCCGTCCTGCAGATGAATCCAGGTCTTATTCATGATGTTTGGATTCACCTTGACGACTTTCCCCTGCACGGAAACTTTCTTATCCTTCAATTGCAACTTCTGCGCAAAGATCTCGGCGACGGTCCGACCCTCAGCGCCCGCAGCTTTTTGTACTTTGATCGGTCCGGCATTGGAGGGGTTGGATACGTTTGCATGCGCCTTGGCTAGTTTTTGCATCGCGCCTTCCGGCTGTGTTTGCTGGTCCAGCACCCCAAAAACGATCTTATCAAACTTACGATTCAGTGACTTGCTCTCAAAACCATCCATGGGCATTGGATTTAAAACCGTAATCTCCTCCCCGTTCTTGACATCCGTCTGGAGTACGGCGGCCCATATTTCACCGGAAGACGTTGAAAGACGTAAGTAGGAATACCGGTCTGCGCTCAGCCGTTCGAGAACTTTTCCCTTCAGAGCATTCACTTTTTCAGCAGGTTGGGATGTGTCCGCAGTCCCATGCGCCGGGAGGGGCGTCTCCCTCTCCTCCATCTTAGCCGACGGCTTCTGCTTCGTCTGGCAACCTGAAAATAACAAAACTGCAATCAGAAATAAATTAAGTCTCATTTTCCGTCTCCACACGTTATCCTCGGTAGCCATAAGGCCGCGACTGCTTCAAGTAAAAAGGCACCGTGCTCCATACGAAAGGAGCGTTTCGTTCGCCTTTGGCTAAACCACCCCCGCTGGAGGACTTGTTGAATCCATCCGCATTGCAGGGGGCAATTTAGAATTTTTGCATGAAGGCAGGCATTATGCAAATGGTGGCGCTGTCGCGCAGAACTGATGCGTTTTGCCCTCGATAAACGGAATGCTGAATCTGGCGGTCAGCTGATGATGTATGCGTTTGTCTTCCCTCCAAGCCGGTTCAGGCGGTCAATCGGGACGCAGTATCTATTGGCTGAAGGCAAGTAATCATCCTCCGGCAGAGCCGGTGGATTCCCAGCCCTTTCTATTGTCGGTTGTAAATCTGCTTCTGAATCATGGAACTCATTGTGTTTTCAATGGTGGTCTCCAGGGTCAGTGATTTACCATCTTCGGATAGAGAGTAGGTTCTTTTCGTCAGCGTTTGCAGCTGCATCCCTTGTGCAGTGGGAGCATAGTTAATTTTTTCCACGACGAGCTTGTTCTTTTTGAAGGAAGACTTGGTTTTCTCTTTGAGTTTAATATTCGAATTAGGAAGCGGGGTAACTTTCTCGAATTGTTTCCCGTCACAGGAAAGGATCTCAACCATCCCTCTGGAAGATATCTTAACCTCATTTCCATTCTGCTCGATTACCAGGGGCACAGGTTCGCCGGCTCCTCCGGTACCGCTGCGGGCACTCCCGGATCCACCTCTGCCAGCCATTCCGCTGTCGACACCGCCGCCGCCCCCGCGCATTTCACCGCCGCCGCCGCGTCCGCCTCCGCGCCCGCCGCCGCCGCGGCTAACATCTCCTATGCCGGAGTCGTTCATAGCCGTTCGTGAAAGCGGAAAAGGATCGCTGTTTGCCTGGTCGAGAATCCAGGTCCCCGAAAAGTTCGGTGTCTCCCCTGCGGCCCAGGCATGCAAGGCAAAACACAAAAGGGTTAAAATGGCAATGATGGCTGGTCTTTTCATAACGCCCCTCCAGTTTTTTTGAGCATCATAAGGGATCGGAATCAAATCTTAAAGCTCCATTTTAATTTTTCGAATGGTTCCTCTTGTTCAGGAATCAGGGCACGAGCCGGCAGCCTGTAACGGTCAAATCGATAGTGCCAGGAATTGTTACAAGCGCTGAAAGCGCGGCGCAGCAAAGCCCAGGGCGAAGGCCGCAAAGCGGCCGGAGCCCTGGGTTAGGATGCGAAAGAGAAAAGCCCTGAAAGGGCGGCGCAATCCGACTGTGCCGCCCTTTCAGGGCTTGCTAAGTTCTCCCTCTGTACCCAGGGTTTCGGAGCACGCGACAGCGGGCTCCGAAACCCTGGGCTTTGCTGTCTCGCGCCTTCAGCGCTCTCGATGAAAGCAATTAAGCCGCCAGGAGCCTGTCCGAGCATTGTCCGAGTATTAAGCGGGGCCGCGTTCCTGGCTTCGCGCGGGCAGATGCAAGGCGCCGCGCCGGAATCCGAAGGGCGCATGGGGGTTGCTCGGCGATCGCGCCTTGCTCGTCGTTAACGATGTCCCCGCATCGCCTCCTCCTCGTGCCTTGCGCTCGCCGTGCAAGCCCCCTGCGCGCGACCCCTCCTAATACTCGGACAGGCTCCTGGCAATGTAACTGGTACAGGCCACCAGCTAAGGATTATCGACGACGACTCCCGCTGACTCGGTTGGATCCGCCACCGCCGCCCCCGCTGAATCGTGGAGCCGACATCCGAGGAGCTGAATGGAATTGCTGTGGAGCCTGGAATCTCGGTTGCGCGGAGCCTTGGAACTGCTGAACGCGTGGCGCCCTGTAAGTTTGTTGAGGGGCTCTATATTGCTGCGGAGCCTGGTAGTCTTGTTGCCGTTGATTTCCGAAAGGCACAACCCGCGGCCCTTCCCGATACTGCGGAGTCGCCTGATTCCTTGGTTGCGCCTGGCTCTGGTATTGCTGGGCTTGGGGCGATGCATTTCGATACCCCTGCGCCGAGTTGTGTTCCGCAAAATGGCTCACAGCCTGGTTTGTGCGCGGCAATGCCGGACTGCTTGATCCCGCTCCTGTCCCGTACGAATTCCGAATGGTTGTCGATCGTCCGCCGAATCGCGCGGCTGCCTGGGCATTCGGATAGGGGACATTCCTGCGATGAATCGGATCATGAACCCAGGCCAATCTGTTCCCGGAATCGCCACCCCAGCGCTCGTGGAATCCGTAACGGCGGAAGAAGGAATTGTTGACGACAATTGTGCGACTGAACCAACTCGGGCCCCATCCCCAGCCGCCCCAACCTCCCCAGCCGGCAAAGCAATAGCCGAGGTCATACCCGATTCCGAATCCAAAACCGAACATGGGGTAATACAGCGGGGGATAAAAGCCATAGACTGGAGATCCCCAGATATAGGAGGGATCATAAACAGGAACGTAAATCACATCCGGGCTGGCCGGTTGGATTACGACCACCGGCTGTCCTTCCTGTTCCTGCGTGGTAATTATCTGTTGCCGCGTTGAGGCTAAACGTCCGTTGGCTTGCGCCCGCGCACGCATCCGCTGGACCGAGCTCATGACATCGGTTTCCTGCGAGAGGAAAGCGTCCCCAAGATCGGTGGTCCAGCGTATGTCCTGGTTCAGTTTCTCCAGGGCGTCCGGGACGGCCACCAACGCTTGTATGCTCGGATCCCAGGACTGCTGCCGGGCGGCATTGATCAAATCCTGCCCGCGGAGATTCGTGTTCCGCTTTAGCCACTGGTTCGCCTCCACGACCTCGAGCGGATACGTACTGGCCACAAGCATTTGGCTCAGCAGCGGATCCGAATAAAGGGCGATTGGCGCCACGAGGTTGTCCAGTTGATTACCGGACCACAGCTGTTGCTGCGCTTGAACCGGATCAGATGGTGTCTGTTCCTGAGCTCCAGCGATGGCTGCAACACCGATGAGAGAAGCAGCCACAGCACCTATGAGGAAAATGGGCACCGATGAATGGTTTCTCATATAGACCTCTCATTCTGCTATATATAAAGGATGCTCGGCAGGCAACAATGTTTCAACCTGCAAACCACGCATTCCCTTGAGCGCGATCACAATAATCTGGCCGGGCGCCTATGAAGTGCAGGTTATGGCCAAAGGGGCTGATCGGAATGCATCAATCGTCGAGGCGGGAGGGGGCAAAGAGAGGGCGGCCGGCGAGCGATGTGCGGAAGGCGTAGAGTACAATGGCGGCAAAGATCGCCAGGGCGGCAAATCCATAACCGAAGTACCAGGCGGAAGTGTCCAGGGTAATGCCTGAAGCGGAGAAGAATATTGCCGTGAATAAAACAACCACTGCTGACAGCAGCCCGAAACGTATAAGCACAAAGAATCCGACGGCCCACATCGCCAGGCCCGCGGTAAAGCCACAGGCCAAAAACGCAGCATTTGAAGATTGGTTAGTCGTGGCTAAAGCCCCGATCAGTATGGCGACAGCAATGACTATCTTGTGGTTTCTGAACACCAGCCACAGGAATGAGAGGAAAAGCATAAGCCCCAGATAAACCAAAATGCTTAAAGTTAATGTGCGCAGAACATTGCCGGCAAAAAATCGCGCGCCCATAAAGGCCGTGAGTGCGGATGGAATCCAGACTTGAACATAACCGAGACGAACAAGGACGAACAATAGACAGGAATATATCGCACCGTTCAAAATTCCGAATGCGCAGCCCAGGAAAATATCGCGGGCTACTGAAGGATCCCGCCAATTCCCTGAGATCAGGCGGTTCCATGAGATAAGAACCTGCGGCCACTTGCGGCGCAGAAACGGTTCGATCGCCATATAGAGAATCCATGAAGAGGCGGCTGCGAGAAGGGATAGCCCGGAAACGATAGCGAGGGGCCGAATCATCTGCATTGCAAAAATGATATGGGCGATAAGCCCCGTATTTAGAAACGTCAGGAGCAGGACTATTGCTGCTAATCGGGTTGCGTTGCGGCGGTCACCGCGGCCAAGACGAAGGTTCATCCGGGCGAAATAGCATGCCCCCGCCGCAAGAACCAAAATCAACAGGACACAACCGATGAAAAGAAATATCATGCCTGTCGACTGCTGAGCCGTTTCGACCGGCTTCACTTTGCTCCATGGCCCGATGATCTCGAAACCAACAACTCTCCCTCGAAACGCCGCTGCCTCAATCTGCACAGGCTCCGGCCGATCTGGTATACGCCCCTGCCATGCGGCACGGACATCGGCATATAAAATTGGATTCCATTGAGGCACGGATGGCGTCCATTGCGCAAAATCGAGACCGGCGCCACTAAAAAAAGCTGCCCAATCGGGCTTGGCTTCTGTATTTTCCGGTGACTGTACCTGAGGGGGTACGGCTTGGAACGACAACAAACAGCCCAATGTGTCCATGGTGATCAGGATCTCTCCTGGGAATTTCAAAGAGGGATTGTCCCTTGTAATATCGCTAATGAAGCTACCGTCGATGGGCTGCGGACTTTGCCTGTACCAGAAAAGCATCGCCTTTGCGCCAAGATTCTTGCATCCCCGGCGAGTTTTGCAGGAAGAAATTTCAAGGCCACCGGCTGTCCCAGCTTCAAATCGTCGGCCCGATAGACTTCCCCCATCCCGCCGCGTCCGAGCAGGCCGATGATCCGGTAGCGATCGGCAAGAATCGTTCCGGGCGTGAATCCTCCGATCGGGATCGAATCGGAGGAAACCAGTCACCCCATGCGCGGTTCCACTGCCGGCGCCTTTGGGGATTCCGCCATCGGATATTCGGCCGTAGGCATCATGGAGGGGGAACTGAACGCCTGGCCGCAGGAGTTGCAGAAGCGACTCTCCGACGAATTTTGCGTCGAGCATTTCGGGCATTGAATCATCGATAATGGTTTCATAACGTCTCGCCTTCCACTAATTCTAGGACTAGGCAATTTGTTCCGCCGGATTCTTCAAGGCCGTGAATGGCGGCAATATTCGGATGATTCAGCGAGGCGAGCAGTTTGGCTTCGCGCTGGAAACGTGTGACACGATCTGCGTCCTTTGCAAACTCTTCCGGCAGAATCTTGATTGCCACGTCGCGCCCGAGCTTCTGGTCCTTCGCCTGATAAACCTCACCCATGCCGCCTTTGCCGAGCTGGCTTGTAATTTCGTAATGGCCCAACGTTTTTTCAATCATTTCACAGGCACCCGTTGCTTCAGTTCTTCAAACCAGTTGAGGACGATGTTGATTTTCCGCGGGCCTCCGTCGGCGGATGCGCCGGTCCCGGGTTCCTTCATCATCAGCAATCGTTGACCATTAGGGCTGATGTCCCACGGAGTTCCTGAAGAATTAGTTTGGCCGGCATAAATACTCTTGAAAAGGATTCTAGGCACTCCAAGGCTGAAGGTCGGCTGCGTCTTCACTTCGATGGCCATTACTGAATTATCGCCGCTAAGGTAAAATAACTCCCTGCCATTGGCGGACCATCGCGAACTGCTTCCGCCGCTTGTGGAAACCGGCCACTTACCCTTTTCTACCTCTGGGAATGGACGAATGTAAACATCATTGCGACCGGACTCAGTGGAAGTATAGGCCATACATCGTCCATCAGGCGAAATCTGGGACTGTGTCTCCACATACTCTTCCTGCAACAACGGTTTCCATGCACGTTCACCTTCCATGGAGAGCATTCCGATGTCAAGATTTGTGGTCGATGGGGCCAAACGTCCCTTTGCTATATACATTGTCAGGGTTTTTCCATCGGGCGACAAGGAATCCGGAATGAACGACCGATCCGGCGCAGAAAGAAGTTTCTCTTCCTTTCCCGTGCCATCTGCCGCCTTCCAGTAGATGCCATAAGTGCCATCGCGAGTCGAAGCAAAAATAATCCTTTTGCCATCCCGAGTCCAAATTGGCTGAAGGTTATTCGACTTGTCGATCGTTAGTGGGGTCAGAGTTTTGCGGATCGAGTCCCAGATCCAAATACTCATATTCTCTTTATACACAGTTAAAGCCACCCGAGTTCCATCCGGGGAAATTTTGGGAACGAAGTAATTATTGGGTGGGGCTCCGAGCGGCTCCTCCTTTCCATTCCTGTCCACCCACACAAGAGTGCGTCCAGGTGTGGCTTCGGCAGTTGTGCCCGGTATATAAGCCAGCGTTCCCGAGTCTGAGAAAGCATATTGCGGCGCCGTAACTCGAAAGACACCATCGACTATTGACACCGGTCCACCTGCCACTTCGAGTTTGTTTGTGTCAAACGGTACGGCGAGAAGATTGTTTCCCACGCCATACACGATGTGCCCGGTAGGCAGGTATCGGGCGCCGACACCTGCAAATAATTCCTTTGGCTTATAGGATTTGAGCGACTGTACTACTACACTAAACTGATTGGCGCCGACAGCTGTGTTATAAAGGATTGATTCCCCGCCAGGAAGAACTTGCGGCATTGCCAACGCTCCCGATTTTTCCTTAACGATGCAATCCGGAGTTCCACCGTTAGCGGAAACACGCATGATGCCGATTCCCCTCGAGCCATAAACAATGGTGTTATCCGATCCCCAACTTGCACCCAGTAGAGATGCCGCATCACATAAAGCAACCGGCGCACCGCCGCCGATGGCGATTTTTTTCAACTTGTTGTCCATTTGCGACCTGTAGCCAATCCATTTGCCGTCCGGTGAAAAGAACGGTGTCGATGGGTTCTCCTCAGTTCCAGCGATGAGTTTAGCGCTTAATTCGTCCACAGACCGCAAGTAGAGCCCTTTGGGCGTTCTATAGACCAATTGCTTGCCGTCGGGTGAAACTGCGAGAGCCGGAAAACTCGGGGCGCCGATTTGCTGATCATCGGGCAGTTCGTATGAAAAACGCATCACCTGACGCGGTTCCGGTGCCCTTATCTTCCAGACAATCGCTGCTGTAACGATAACGAGAATGACAACAGCGGCAATCCATAAGAGAGTCGTTCGCGGTTTTATCCGATGTTCTGCCGTTGTGACCAGCTGCGCAAACACTCCGCCGGGATCCGCCAGGACTTTCTGAATATCCACGCGGGCATCACTAATGACGCCGTATCGGTTCATGGCATCCTTATCCAAACATCGTTCAAACAACTCTCGCAACCGCCAGTGCAAGTTTGCGGGAAGTTTGCTCCATTCCGGTTCCGAGCGGATCACGGCTGCGAG
>JAHFUH010000670.1 GCA_023265215.1 Acidobacteriota bacterium | reverse complement strand
TGCACCTGACATTTATCCCACATATGGCGCGTCATAGATGGAGCTACCAGGGAGCCCTCTTCATCCAAATAGCCTAAAGAACCATGCGGGCTATGCATAGCCTTGAGAATAATGCTAAGCACTTCAGCGTACATTTCTTCGTTTGAAGCAGTGAGGAACACCTGTGAAAGATCGTTCCGCAGGGACAGGTCCTTTTGAGAAGCAACCAGTGCATTCTCTACCTTTTTTCGTTCGGTAATGTCGGTTATAGCGCCGATCCATTTAAAGGCTTTGCCATCCGAATCATAGGTGATCTGGCCCCGGGCGGTCCAGCAGGCGTAGGTTCCATCCTTTTTTCTGATTTGATAATCGACCTTATAGGGAGCTATTCCCTTCAGATGCCGATCTATTTCTCCCCTCACACGATTACGGTCTTCCGGATGAATCAATGCAGCCCATCCAGCCAGAGTTCTGGGAAATTCTCCAGGCCCGAATCCCATCAACGCATCAATATTTCCGAACCATTCAATTCGCTCAGCCAGATCCCACTCGTAAATAACATCGCTCAAGCTTTCGGCTACGACTCTGAAGCGCTCCTCGCCCGCGCGCCGCGCCGTCTCCGACTGGTAGAGCGACCGGAAGTGAGCTTTTTCATTCCGCTGCCAGACAAGGACAACTGCGGTTCCTTCCAATACCATCATCGCGAGAATCAGCCCAACGATGGCAATAGCGCGGAAACGCCATTCAGCGAAAGCCTCGGTGGCATCCATTTTTGCAACGATAAACCAGGGAGAATCGGGAATTGGCTGTATTGAGCTGACAACCCGGATGCCGCGATAATCCTGGCCGTTGACAACGCCTTTCCTGCCCAGCACGGCCATAACTGCGGGGACCTCCGTCCGGCTGAGAGGTATGCGCAGCTTAAGTGCGGTATCGCGCTGATGTCGCAGGTCGTTTAAAAACAGTACGTGGTCCCCATCCTTCCGGACAAGCAATGTTTCCGCGGTCTTGCTCAAAGTGGGCCATGATTGAATGAGCGGATTCAGGTACTGGCGTGAATCATTAACAAGAATGATGGCGCCGAGCGGACGAGGATCTGATTTACTGTCTCCATTGTCGCTAAAAATGGGGGCAATTACGCTGATGTGAGGCGCCGAGTCTATATTGCAGGTGTGCAGATCGGTCAGGATTGATTTGCGTTCCCGAATGGCTGTGTTTAGATCCGGCATAATCTCGACGTGCTCCGCGCCCGTAGTGCCGCTCAAGTTTAGCCGCACATGCCCCGCCGGATCGGTCAAGAGAATATCATGGTAATTATAATGACTCTGATAACTTCTGAAGCGGGTTAGAATTTTCTCGGGGTCCGTTTTAGGATTGGCCAGCCATTGTGCGATTCCCTCCACCAGGAAAGCGCTGGTCATTAAATCATCAGCCCTGTTTAATTGATTCTTTCGCCATTCAGCGATCTGGCTCGTCTTAATAGCGGCTACAGCCGACAGTTCGCCCTCAACATGCGCCCGAATTTGCTGTTCTTGTTTGCGGTAAAGCCATGCCCCGCCTGCAAGCGAGAAAAGCATCATAGATGCCAGGATCGTCTGCAGCCAGCGAGGCATAGTTTTCATGTAGATAGCCCTTCAAGTTAACAGCTTCACTAAACCAACAGGCCATGCAGAATTTGCAGCAGCACAAAATCGGTTGTAGTCCAGAAGAATGCTTTTAAAACACCCGCTGCTATTTTCCGGTCTTACATCCACAATATAATCAGAAAAAACCTGGAAGACTGACCTAAAATACGCACACAATCACTTGCCTTAAGTATCGCGATATCTCTGCAATACCAACATCACCTAAATGTGGTAGTTCCTCCACTTTTTTAGGGGACGCCCTATTAAAGTAGACGCGGCGTCTCGCCGCGTGCGAAAGGAGATTTGTTGGCTTGAGCTACACGGCGGGAGATCACGCTACCGTGGAACCCATATTTCGGAGCAGCCAATTGGATTTCTTAAGGTATGAATGCCCGCTTACCAATGAATTGATTAGTAACTGGACGCGAATGCATTGCATTGTTTTCGATGAGAGAGTTGAGTCACTATCCATTATCTAAGAAATGTCCCTATACTATGCGCCGCTTAATAGTAATGTTTTGCAGGATTTGTGCCGTGTTAGTATATGGGCAACTATATTGGAATTGTCGCGTTGTGGTTTCGCTATTCTCGCTGGATCGACACAGAGGATATAAAAACACGCCGGAGCAGGGAGGAAGGAATATGTTTGATGCAGTCAAAGCTGATGACTTACTTCCTAGTCACGTATTGGATAATTTACTGGAAGGCTGCCAGGTCATCGGATTTGATTACCGGTATTTGTATGTCAACGGGGCGGTAGCTCGACAAGGACGAAAGCCTCGCGAACAGTTCGCCGGTCGGATTATGATGGATGTTTATCCCGGCATTGAGAAAACCGCAATGTTTGAGGTCCTGCAGCGTTGCATGCGGGAGCGGAACCACCAGCAGATGGAGAATCAGTTCACGTTCCAGGACGGTTCGAAGGCCTGGTTTGAACTGCGCTTTGTTCCGGTGCCCGAAGGCGTAGCCGTCCTTTCCCATGAAATTGCCAAGCGCAAGCAAACCGAGTTGGAGGCGGAGATTGTTGTCGGATTCCTCCGAATAGCAAACGAGTGCACGTCCACGCGCGATTTGGTTGCAAAGTCCATTCTCTTCTTCCATGACAAACTGGACTTCGAGGCAATCGGCATCCGGCTGCAAGAGGGAGACGACTTCCCTTACTATGAGACCCGCGGTTTTTCGGAGGATTTCGTGCTTCGGGAAAACTCCCTCTGCCAACGAGATGCGCGCGGACTCATTATCCTTGATAGCAACCATCACCCCATCCTGGACTGCATGTGCGGCAACGTAATCCGCGGTCGATTCGATCCGGCCAAGCCGTTTTTCACATCGGAGGGAAGCTTTTGGACTAATAGCACGACGGAGTTATTAGCCGGCACAACCGAAAAAGACCGTCAGTCCCGTACGCGCAATCGTTGTAATGGTGAAGGCTATGAGTCCGTGGCGGTCATCGCCTTGCGATCCAGTGAAGGGTGCATAGGACTCCTCCAGTTAAACGACCACCGCCGGGGACAGTTTACGCCGGAAAACCTGGCGCTTTACGAGCGATTGGCCGCTCACCTGGCTGTAGCACTGGCAAAGACGAGAGCCGAAGAAGCGGAGCGGGC
>JAHFUH010000669.1:2086-3213 GCA_023265215.1 Acidobacteriota bacterium | reverse complement strand
TGTTTTCAGCATTACAATTCCAGGCGGCGCAGTCGGAGGGCATTGCTGATCACCGATACAGAGCTGAATGTCATGGCCGCACTGGCGATCATCGGATTGAGAAGCAAGCCGATAACCGGGTAGAGCACTCCACCGGCAATTGGAACTCCTAGAACATTGTAGATAAACGCAAAGAACAGGTTCTGGCGGATGTTTCGCATCGTTCCCCTGCTGAGCTTGCGAGCGCGCAAAACGCCACGCAAATCGCCTTTCACAAGCGTAATGGCGGCGCTTTGAATTGCCACATCCGTTCCGGTTCCCATAGCGATCCCAACATGAGCCTGGGCAAGCGCGGGCGCATCATTGATGCCGTCGCCGGCCATGGCAACGATCCTGCCCTGCTCCTGAAGCCGTTTGACAAATTCGCGTTTCCGGGCCGGCGACACTTCGGCTTCCACTTCGTCGATTCCAAGCCGGTGCGCGACAATTTCCGCCGTAGTTTTGTTGTCGCCGGTAAGCATGACAATACGAATTCCATTTTTGTGAAGCTCCCGGATCGCGGCCGGGGTAGATTGTTTGATGGGATCCGAGATGCCCAGCAATCCTGCGAGGGAGTTATCAATCAGAACAAAAACAACTGTCTGTCCCTGCTTCTGCAACTCTTCCGCCGCTTGGGCAAGAGGCGCGGGATCTGCCGCGAATTGCTTGAGCAGCGCGAGATTGCCGATAGCCACAGGATGGCCGTCCACGGCGCCGACAACTCCTTGCCCTGCAATTGAAACAAACTTGTCCGCTTTTGCGAGTTGAATGCCGCGCTCGTTTGCAGCCGTCAAAATGGCCGCGGCAAGAGCATGCTCGCTCCCCTGCTCAATGCTTGCGGCAAAGTGCAAAAGATCCGATTCGGTCCAGGCGCCTGCAGTGGCTACACCGGTTAGTCGCGGCTTGCCTTCCGTAAGAGTCCCTGTTTTGTCCACGACCAGGGTATCGACTTTCTCCAACAGCTGCAGAGCCTCCGCATTTTTCAGCAGCACACCCGCCCTCGCGCCGCGCCCTGTTCCCACCATTATGGACATCGGAGTTGCCAAACCCAAGGCGCAGGGGCAGGCGATAATCAGAACAGCGACAGCATTAACCAACGCATAGAGCAT
>JAHFUH010000669.1:0-2076 GCA_023265215.1 Acidobacteriota bacterium | reverse complement strand
GCGCGGCTCCGGCCCGAAAACACTCCAGATCACAAATGCGGCTGCGGACGCAAGGACGACAGCAGGAACAAAATATGAGGATACTCTGTCGGCCAGCCGCTGGATTGGGGCGCGGCTTCGTTGCGCTTCGGCAACCATCCGGACAATTTGGGCAAGGAGAGTGTCGCCGCCCACTTTTATTGCCTGCATTACGAAGCTTCCGCTGCCATTCAGCGTTCCGCCGGTTACGAGACTTTCCGCCGATTTTTCTACGGGCATGGGCTCGCCAGTCACCATGGATTCGTCCACAGAGCTCTTCCCTTCGACCACAATTCCATCCACAGGCACTTTCTCGCCGGGACGGACACGCAAATAGTCGCCAGGATTCACCTGATCCAGAGGGATATCCCGTTCTGCGCCATGCCCGTCGACCAGACGGGCGGTCTTCGGAGCAAGCCCGAGCAGCGCCCGGATGGCGCTGCTCGTCTGGCTGCGGGCGCGAAGCTCAAGCACCTGCCCCAACAAAACAAGAGTTATGATAACAGCAGAGGCTTCGAAATATACTTCGGGAGCGCCATGATGCCCATAAAAGGATGCTGGCAGCCAGCGTGGGAACAAAACCGCGAGAACGCTGTAGAAATAAGCAACGCCTGTGCCTATCGAAATAAGGGTGAACATATTGGGGCTGCGATTGATAATGGAAGACCAGCCTCGTTGGAAAAAAGGCCAGCCACCCCACAGCACAACAGGAGTTGCAAGCGCCAGCTGCAGCCACACGCCTCCCGGCAGGCTGGAGTGAGAAATCATTCCACCCATGGCAAACAGAAGAATCGGAGCAGTCAAAACAAGGCTGATCCAAAATCTGCGCTTCATCAGGCTCAGTTCCGGGTTTTCTTCCTCCTGCAACATCGTTGTTCGAGGATCGAGAGCCATGCCACAGATAGAACAGTTGCCTGGAACGCTTTGCAAAATTTCCGGGTGCATCGGGCAGACGTATTCAGTTTGAAATATTGGTGCAACGGTCGCAGGCTCAAGAGCCATGCCGCATTTAGGGCAAGGCCCCGGCGTACTTTGACGAACTTCCGGATCCATGGGACAAGTATAGAGAGTGGCGTCCGAAACTCTCGTTTTTGCAGGTTCGGGTGGCTTTCCGGGAGTCAGAAACGCTGCAGGATTCAAACGAAATTTCTCCAGGCACGAAGGATTGCAGAAATAGTGGATACGTCCCTGGTATTCATATTTCCCCGCCGCCTTCTCCGGTGCAAATGTCATTCCGCAAACCGGATCCGTCACCTTTGCTTCAGCAGGTTCAGGTGGCTTCTCCGGAGCCAGAAAAGCTGCAGGGCTTAGACGGAATTTCTCCAGGCACATAGGATTGCAGAAACAATAGATACGTCCCTGGTATTCATACTTCCCCGCCGCCTTCTCCGGTGCAAATGTCATTCCGCAAACCGGATCCGTCACCTTTATGAAAGGACTGACATGTTTTTCTTCGCGATCCATGTTGCTCCCTTGTTAAACGATGTCCTTCTATTATAGCGCGGGCCAATGGGAAAGATCGGATGAGGAATACTCGGATTTTCGCGGAGCACGAGCATGAAAAAGATTGCAGTTCGTGGGATTGCAGGCCTATGGCATTTGCGAATACATGCATCAAAAAACCAAAACGCTACGGATAGCACAGATTTTACGGATTACCACGGATTCAATATGAGGACTTTGATTAATCAGTAAAATCTGTGCTATCCGTGGCGTTTTTTGTTTTACCCTGCCGGGGAGAGCCCATCGGAATACGGCTCCTTCAAATTTCTTTCCTTACAGGCAATTTGCCGATTTGCTGTACTGAGCCAATTCCCCGCACTGGCCAAAATTTCATCATGGATGATTTTCCAATCCGAAACAGCGATCATTTGAAAAAACTCGACAATTCTGGGATCGAGCTCCACTCCAGACATATTCCCGATCTCCCGGCCGGCATCCTCAAAACTCATGGCGGGCTTGGATGGCCGGGCTGACGTGAGATCCTCCAATGCTTCAGCGACAGCAAAGATTCGAGCTCCAATGCTGATTTCTTCCCCCTTTAACCCAAGCGGATAG
>JAHFUH010000156.1 GCA_023265215.1 Acidobacteriota bacterium | reverse complement strand
GCGGGCAGGTGATTGCGGCGCCGGGCAGTATCACTCCGCATACGCACTTCAAGGCGCAGTCCTATGTTTTGACGAAGGAAGAAGGAGGGCGGCACACGCCGTTCTTCAACGGGTACCGGCCTCAGTTTTATTTCCGGACGACGGATGTGACGGGCGTAGCAGAACTGCCGGAAGGGACGGAGATGGTGATGCCCGGAGATAACGTGAACATGACAATCAAACTGATTACGCCGATCGCGATGGAAAAAGGTCTGCGCTTCGCAATTCGCGAAGGCGGCAGAACCGTCGGCGCCGGCACTATTTCCGAGATTCTGGAGTAAGCGGGAACAATCATGCTGAATGAAAAGATACGAATCAGGCTGAAAGCGTACGATTACAGAGTGCTGGACCAGTCTACTTCTGAAATCGTCGAAATCGCCAAGCGCACCGGTTCGCGAGTTTCGGGTCCCATCCCGCTGCCTACCGTGAAAAACAAGTTTTGCGTTCTGCGCTCCCCCCACGTAGACAAGAAATCCAGGGAGCAGTTTGAAATCAGGACTCATAAGCGGTTGGTAGATATACTCGAACCCACGCCTCAGACGGTCGATGCGCTGATGAAGCTGGACTTGCCTGCGGCCATTGACGTTGAGATAAAGGCTTTCGGTACAGAACACAAATAGGGTTCCCGGTTCAGGGTTCTGCGTTCAGGGTCAAAAACCGGACGGGAAACGGAAAACGGGATAACGGGGAACGGTTATGGTGGATGGACTGATTGGAATAAAAGTAGGCATGACCCAGGTTTTTGATGAGAGCGGAACTGTTGTTCCTGTTACCGTGATCAAAACCGGTCCTTGCATAGTTGTTCAGAAGAAAATGAAGGACCCGGACGGTTATGAAGCTGTTCAGCTGGGTTTGGTGGAATTCGTCCGGCCTTCTCGTGTGAACAAACCCAGAACCGGGCACTTTAAAAAGGCTGGTGTGCCTCCTTGCCGGGTTCTGCGGGAATTTCAATCCGATAAAAGCGAAACGCCCAATGTCGGCGAGCAGATACTGGTCAGCCAGGTATTTCGGCAAAACGACATAGTCGACGTTGTTGGCAGGAGCAAAGGCCGGGGATTTGCAGGTTTAATCAAGAGGCACCATTTTGGCGGCGGCGCAGCAAGTCACGGATCCATGTTCCACCGCGCACCCGGATCGATAGGAGCGTCGGCTTTTCCCAGCCGCGTTCTACCCGGCATGCGCGCTGCAGGGCATATGGGAGATGAAACCGTAGCAGTTCAAAAGCTCAAAGTTGTGCGAGTGCACGAGCAAGAGAATATTCTTCTGGTGCAAGGCGCTGTACCCGGCCGCAACGGCGGATACGTAATTGTCAAGAAGGCGTGACAAATGACGAATTACGAACTACGAATTAGGAATTGAAAACTCGTAATTTGTAGTTCGTGATTTTCGTGAGGGTTGTATGGCGGAAATTGAGGTTAAAAATCTTGCCAATGAAGTGATCGGCAAGCTTGAGCTTTCAGATGAGGTGTTCAAGGCGGAGTTCAATCAGCCGCTGATCTGGGAAGCCGTAAAACATTACAACGACTCCCTTCGATCCGGAACCGCTTCAACCAAAGTTCGAGGGGACGTAAGCGGGAGCGGGAAAAAGCTGTGGCGCCAGAAAGGAACCGGCCGGGCTCGTGTCGGTAGCATACGAAGCCCCCTGTGGCGACATGGTGGGACTGTGCACGGACCGCAACCAAGGAGCTATACGTACCGATTTCCGCGCAAGAAATTGCATAGCGCCCTGCGCTCGGCTCTTTCCGCAAAGTTCAATGAGAACTCGCTCGCGGTGATCGATGCTCTGGCGATTGAAAGCAATAAGACTAAAGATTTCCAGAAAGTTCTCATGGGTCTGGGCGCCGCCGGGAAAGTTCTTGTGGTCGATTCCAGCGGGAATAAGAATCTTTCGCTGTCCTCGCGCAACCTTCCGAAAGTAAAGCTCGTAGCCGGCGCAGGAGTCACGATTTATGACGTTGTAAACAGCAATATCCTGCTTTTTTCCAAAGATTCAATTCTACAGCTGCAGGAGGCGCTGAGCAGATGAACCGACAAGAATATGTATTGAAGCTTCCCGTCATTACGGAGAAGAGCACGGATCTAAAGGAAAATTTCCGGACAGTGGCTTTCAAGGTTCTCCGTGATGCAAACAAAATAGAGATTAAAGACGCCGTCGAGAAGATCTTCAAGGTGAAGGTTGAAAGCGTGCGGACCGCCATTTTTCATGGGAAAAAGCGGCGGCAAGGGCGTTACTCCGGCCGGAGATCCGACTGGAAGAAAGCCTATGTCACGCTTAAAGAAGGCGAAAAGATGATCGAGTTTTCCGAGACGGTATAAAGGTATAAACAGGTAGGAGCAGGCGATGTCCTCCATTAAGACTTATAATCCCACATCACCGGCGATTCGGTTCCGGACGACTCTTGACAACAAGGAGCTCTCAACCGATCGGCCGCTCAAGCGCCTCACTCGATCCAAGACGAGGATTTCGGGACGCAATAACAAGGGACGGCTCACGGTTCGTCATCGAGGCGGCGGGCACAAGCGGCTGTATCGCATTATAGATTTCTGCCGTGATAAGCGCGAAATTCCAGCCAAGGTTCTTTCTCTCGAATATGACCCGAACCGATCGGCCAGGATTGCGTTGCTGTCCTATGCAGACGGCGAAAAGCGCTATATTCTTGCGCCCGACGGTCTTGCAGTCGGCGCTTCCGTCATTGCCGGCGAATCTGCGGATATTCTGATCGGAAACTCTCTGCCTCTCAAGAATATTCCGTTGGGCACGATGATACACAATATCGAGCTCAAGAAGGGAAAAGGGGGGCAGATGGCAAGATCCGCCGGAACGGCGGCTCAGTTGCTGGCAAAGGAAGCCGGCTATGCACAGATCAAGATGCCTTCGGGCGAAGTCCGGAAGGTGCATCTTGACTGCTATGCCACGATCGGGCAGGTCGGCAATCTGAATTCGGAAAATATCTCGATAGGCAAAGCCGGACGGACGCGTTGGCTCGGGAAACGCCCCACGGTGCGCGGCGTCGCCATGAACCCGATTGATCATCCTCACGGCGGCGGTGAAGGGAAGACCTCGGGCGGAAGACACCCGGTCAGTCCCTGGGGAGTTCCGACCAAAGGTTATAAAACTCGAAGTAACAAACGTACTCAGCGCTTTATTATCAAGCGCCGCGGCAAGAAATAAGGGAGCAGCATGACCAGATCAGTCAAAAAAGGCCCTTTTATAGATGACCACCTTCTTAAGAAGGTTAGGGCTGCCGCCGGAAGCGGCAGCAGGAATGTGATCAAGACTTGGTCCCGCCGTTCCACCATCACTCCGGAAATGGTTGGCTTGACTGTGGCGGTGCACAACGGCAAGAAATTCATTCCGATTTATATTTCAGAGAACATGGTCAGCCATAAGTTCGGCGAATTTGCCCCCACCCGGATGTTCAAAGGGCATTCGGCCAAGGCTGCAGAAAAAACAACTACGCCAAAACCGGCTGTTTAGCAGACATTTGCAAGCCGGCAATTGACAGTAGAAATTTGGAATAACGGAAGGGATGAGTCATCCGACATGGAAGCAATAGCAAAAGGCAAATACTTGAGAGGGTCGCCGCAGAAGGCAAGGCTGGTTATAGACCTCATCCGTGGCAAAAACGTCCAGGAAGCATTAGCCATTCTCCGGCTTACCAATAAGCGTGCTACAAAACCGATTGAGAAAGTATTGCTCTCCGCCGTGGCCAACGCGAAAGAGAAAAATGCAACGGCCGACGTCGACCAGTTCATTGTAGATCGCGCGGTTGTGGATTCCGGGCCGACTAAGTTTCGCCGCAGAGTTCGACCTGCGCCAATGGGGCGGGCCTACCGGCAGCAACGTCGCTACAAGCATGTCAGCATCGTGATCAAAGGCAAGGATATAGAAGCAGAATAGGGAGGTATCGTGGGTCAGAAAGTTCATCCTTACGGTTTTAGGCTTGGGGTTAATCGGACTTGGCGTTCCCGCTGGTTCGCACGGAAGGACTATGGTGCCCTGCTTCACGAAGACCTTCGCCTCAAAAGCATGCTCAAGAAAAAATTCTCCCACGCGGGAATTTCCCGGATTGAGGTCGAACGCGCAGCCAACAAATTGACCATTATCATCTTCACTTCCCGGCCGGGAATTATCGTCGGGAAAAAAGGAACTGAAATCGAGAAGCTGAAAAAGGATATGCAGCTCTTGACGGGAAGAGACGTCAACTTGAAAATCCAGGAGGTGAATAAGCCTGAACTGGACTCCCAACTGGTCGCAGAGGGAATAGCTCAGCAGCTCGAAAAGAGAATCGCATTCCGCCGCGCCATGCGCCGGGCTGTGGACGGCACACTTCGTTTCGGGGCCAAAGGGATCAAGGTGCGATGCTCCGGTCGTTTGAACGGAGCTGAAATAGCCCGCACCGAGTGGTACCTGAACGGGCAGCTTCCACTGCACACGATTCGAGCGGATATCGATTACGGTTTTGCCGAAGCAAGAACCACTTACGGAGCTATTGGCGTGAAAGTGTGGATTTACAAGGGCGAGGTTTTTGAAATGCAAAGGCCCGAAAAGGGCGCCCGGTAGTCTCGAGGAGTTCGCTAATCATGTTGATGCCTAAGAAAGTTAAATATCGAAAACAGCAAAAGGGAAAACGTCGCGGCAAGGCGTGGCGAGGCTCCGAGGTCACTTTCGGGGAGTATGGGTTGAAAGCGATGGAAGTCGGATGGGTGAGCGATCGCCAGATAGAAGCCGGCCGTGTTGCCATCACCCGTTTTGTGAAACGCGGTGGAAAAATCTGGATCCGTGTTTTTCCCGACAAGCCCATTACCAAAAAGCCGGCTGAAACCCGTATGGGAAAAGGCAAGGGCGCGCCCGAAGGGTGGGTTGCGGTTGTCAGGCCGGGAAAAATTTTATACGAGATGGAAGGCGTTCCAGAAGACCAGGCGCAGGAAGCAATGCGGCTGGCCGGCCATAAATTGTCCGTCAAATCAAAATTTGTAAAGCGCTTTGGGAAGGAGGAGGCATGAAGGCTTCCAAGATGAGGGACATGTCCAAAGAGGACTTGGTCCTGGAAGAATCCGAGCTGCGCAAGCAGTTGCTCCGACTCCGTTTCCAGACTGTAGCGGGCCAACTCGAGAGTGGGCCGAAAATGAGAGCGGTCCGGCGGGACATCGCTCGTATTGCAACGGTATTGAAGGAAATGGAAGGAACCAAATGACGAATTACGAATGACGAATTACGAATGGACTCATCCGTAATTCACAATTCGTAATTCGTAATTCGTAATTCAAAATGGGGTTACATGGGCACTGAACAGAAAAGAGGAATCCGAAAAAGCCAGGTCGGAACCGTCAAAAGCGCAGCAATGCAGAAAACTGTAACGGTTGCAGTCGACAGGATGGTGCCGCATCCGCTTTACAAAAAGATTATGCGGAAAACCTCCAAATTCCTGGCGCACGATGAGAACGGGATTTGCAAGGTCGGCGATCGGGTGCGCATTGTGGAAACGCGCCCGCTGAGCGCGCGGAAGAGATGGCGTGTTGAAAAAGTGCTGACAAGCGCCGCAAGTGTTGAGTAATTACGAATTATGAATGACGAATGACGATTCGCAATTCGTCACCTGTTATTCGTAACTCGGGATGGGGTCATCATGATACAGATGAGGACGATTTTAGACGTTGCAGACAATTCGGGAGCTCGAAAGATCTCCTGCATTCATGCATTGGGAAACCAGGTGGGACGTGTGGCGGCGCTTGGAGATATTATTACGGCAAACGTCAAAGAAGCCACTCCGGACGGAACCGTGAAAAAGGGGCAAGTGGTCAAGGCAGTGATTGTGAGAACGCGCAAGGAATACCGGCGCAAAGACGGCACCTACATCCGGTTTGACGACAATGCTGCTGTTTTGATCAATGATCAAAAGGAGCCAATCGGCACCCGCGTTTTCGGCCCGGTCAGTCGCGAGTTAAGGGAAAGAGACTTTTTGAAGATAGTGTCGCTGGCGCCTGAAGTGCTCTAGCCGCGTGGATGAGGATAAAATGCCAAGAGTGCATATTAAGAGAAATGATTTAGTTTACGTGCTGACCGGGAAAGACCGAGGCAAGACAGGCAAAGTGCTCAAGGTTTTCCTGGATAAAGACAGGGCGGTGGTTGAAGGCCTGAACCACATTCAGAAGCACACCCGGCCTAATCCGCAGAAGAATGTGAAGGGAGGGATCCTGCCGAAGGAAGCCCCGATTCACATTTCCAATCTGATGGTAGTCTGCAAGCGGTGCAACAAGCATTCTCGCATAGGCATCAATGTTATGCAGGACGGACGCAAGGCCAGGGTTTGTAAAAGCTGCAATGAGCTTTTGGACGAGTAGCGAAAGGTCAGATCATGAGTAGACTTCGAGAGATATACAAAACGGAAGCCGTACCCGCTATGATGAAGCAGTTCGGGTATGCAAACGTGATGGCAGCTCCCAAACTGGTCAAAATTAATGTCAATATGGGTTTGGGTGAAGCCATTGCCAATGCCAAGATACTCGATGTCGCGAGCGAGGAGCTTTCCGCAATTACGGGACAGCATCCGGTAATCACAAAAGCAAAGAAGTCGATCGCGGCCTTCAAGCTCCGCCAGGGAATGCCGATTGGCGTTACGGTCACGCTGAGGGGCGACCGGATGTTTGAGTTTTTTGACCGTATTGTCAACATCGCCCTGCCGCGAGTTCGCGATTTTCGCGGAGTATCGCCGCGGGCATTCGACGGGCGAGGCAACTATACCTTGGGTCTGAAGGATCAGTTGATTTTCCCCGAAATAGATTATGCAAAAGCAGACAAGGCTCGCGGCATGAACATCACTATTGTAACTACGGCAAAGAGTGATGATGAAGCATATGAGCTTTTAAGGATACTGGGAATGCCTTTCGCCAAGAAGGGGCAACAACAATGACCAAGTCCGGATTGATTGCCCGGACCTGAATCGCTGACTGGAGTTACTGTGGCAAAAACCTGTATGAGAGCCAAAGCCAGGAAAACGCCGAAATTCACGGTGCGCGCGCATAACCGATGCCTGCGTTGCGGGCGTTCGCGTGGATATTATCGAAAGTTTCAGCTCTGCCGGCTATGTTTCCGTTCGCTGGCTTTGTCAGGAGAAATCCCGGGAGTGACCAAGTCGAGCTGGTAACAATAAAATTACGAATTACGAATGCAAACTCGATTGGTTTTTCACATTCGTAACTCGTAATTAGTAAATTAGGAGTTGATCATGACAATGACCGATCCCGTGGCCGATTTCCTGACGCGGATTCGAAATGCCAGTGATGCGAGGCACGAAGCGGTGGATATCCCCTCCTCAAAGCTGAAGCTGGAATTGGCACGAATTTTGAAAGAGGAAGGCTATATTTCAAATTACACTTTTGCGCATGATAATATGCAGGGTGTCATTCGAATTCAGCTTCGCTATGCATCCGGCAAAAATCCGGTGATTTCTGCACTCGATAGAGTCAGCCGACCAGGGTGCAGAGTTTACGCCCGGAAGTCTGAGATTCCCTCTGTCCTGGGAGGACTGGGAATCTGCATCTTGTCCACATCGCGGGGAGTATTTACCGGGAAACAGGCGGAAGAGAAGGGATTAGGCGGCGAGGTGCTCTGCACCGTCAGCTGATAGAATTCCGGCGAAAACTGGCCGGAGATTTCGAATTTTAAGGGGTATTTTATGTCGCGCGTAGGCAAAAAACCGATCAAGGTGCCAAGCGGAATCAAGGTGACGATTTCCGACGACCATCTGGAAGTCGAGAGTAATAAAACAAAGCTGACGGCGCTGATACCATCCGGCATACGCTTTGAACTAAGCGGAGACACGCTGACGGCTGTCCGAAGTTCGGATGAAAAACCGTACCCGGCCTATCACGGGCTGGCCCGTGCTCTGGCCGCGAACTGCATCCGGGGCGTAGCGGAGGGTTTTTCAAAACAGCTGGACTTGGTCGGGATCGGCTACAAGGTTGATGCAAAACCAAAAGCTATGACGCTTTCCCTGGGCTACTCGCATCCGATCGAGTTCCCGCTGCCGCAGGGAATAACTGCGAAAGTGGAAAAGCAGACTAAGGCTATCCAGAACTATATCGCCACAATCACCATTTCGGGTGCGGACAAACAACTGGTGGGGCAGGTGGCCGCAGATATCAGATCTTTGAGAAGACCGGATGCATACAAAGGAAAAGGCCTCCGGTATTCTTCCGAGACCGTTCGGCTTAAAGTCGGGAAGAAGGGGGCATAATGATTACTCCAATTGACCGTTCCAGCGAACGCCGCAGGATTCACAGGCGCATACGAGCGAAAATATCCGGCAAACCGGATCGCCCGAGACTTTGTATTTATAGAAGCCTGAAATATATTTATGCGCAGATTGTGGATGACAGCCAGGGTAAAACTCTGGTTGCTGCGTCAACCGCCGAAAAGGATGTGCGGGGACAGCTGAAACAGGCAGGCAACATCCAGGCTTCGAAGCTCGTCGGAAAAAGCATAGCCGAACGTGCCAAAGCAAAGGGAATCAAAACTGTCGTCTTCGATCGCGGTGGCTACCTTTATCACGGACGTGTTAAGGCCGTTGCTGAAGCGGCAAGGGAATCGGGATTGGAATTTTAAGTCGGCAGTCAACAGCCGGCTGTTGACTGATTTGGAGGAAGCTTGGAAAGAATTGATCCGAACGCGCAGGAATTGAAAGATCAGGTTGTTTCGATTAACCGCGTGACGAAGGTGGTCAAAGGCGGAAAGAACCTGAGTTTCAGCGCTCTCGTCGTTGTTGGCGATCAAAACGGTTTGGTCGGCTATGGAATGGGAAAGGCCAAGGAAGTTCCGCAGGCTATCCGAAAGGGAATCGAGCAGGCACGCAAGAACATGATCCGCGTTCCACTGAAGGGACGCACAATACCTCATATGATACTGGGCCGATACGGCGCAGGGCGCGTAATACTCAAGCCTGCTTCTGAGGGGACAGGTGTTATTGCGGGCGGCCCCGTTCGGGCTGTGCTTCAATCTGCCGGCATTTCCAACATCCTTACAAAATCAATTGGGAGCACCAATCCGCATAACGTAGTCAAAGCCACTTTCGACGGCTTGAGCAAACTTAAGGAGCCGAGTGAAGTAGCCAAGCTGCGAGGCAGACAGGTCGAGGAATTGTAGCGATGGCATCTAAAAAGAACGAGGAATCCGGCAAAACCATAAACATCCAATACGTCCGCAGTGCGATCGGTACGCCCGAAAAACACAGGCTGATTGTGAAAGGCCTGGGATTCAAACGCTTGAATCAGGTTGTAACGCGGGAGGATACTCCCGCAATTCGGGGAATGGTCGCGCAGGCGCCTCATCTGGTCAAAATTGTCGGCGAGCAGAAGAAGTAGCCGATTACTTTGAAAAGGCACAAAAGATATGTTGAGCATTAATAGCCTGAAACCGGCCCCCGGGGCAAATCGCAAGAATAAACGCGTCGGCCGCGGTATGGGGTCCGGGCATGGAAAAACATCCACCCGCGGTTATAAAGGACAATTGTCACGCGCGGGCGCCAGCATACGTCCCGGGTTTGAAGGCGGACAGATGCCGTTGCACCGCCGGCTCCCAAAACGGGGATTC
>JAHFUH010000155.1 GCA_023265215.1 Acidobacteriota bacterium | reverse complement strand
CCGGCGCCCTGCTCGTCGGCCAATCTGTTCGAGGCAGCCTGCGCCAGTTGCTCTTTGAACGAATCGGCGCAACAGGAGCAACTGTTGCCGCGGATCGTTTTTTTTCCGAGCAGCTTGCGAATTCTTTGGCTTCCGCGGGCGAGCGCAGCTGCCCCATTATTCAACTTAAGGGAGTTGTAGTTCACGAGCAAAGCAAAGTCCGCATCCACGAGGTCAATGTCTACGGAATTGACGAGAGATTCTGGGAATTTCACGGCCAAGCCGGCGAGGAGATATCCGAAGGCCATTCGGCGCTAGTCGGCGATACGCTTGCCCATCAACTCGGCGCAAATCCGGGAGACACACTGCTCGTCAGGATTGAAACCGGGCAAGGAGTCCCCAGAGAATGGCTGTATGGCAAACGCGACGACTTTGGCAAAACTCTGAGATTGACCTGCCGCACCATTCTTCCCACCAGCCGATTGGGTGAGTTTGCTTTGCGTCCAAACCAGGGGAATGTCTATTCCATATTTCTGCCGCTGAAGCGTCTCCAAAAAGATATAGGCCAGGTTTCGCGCATTAACACAATCCTTCTCACCCAGAACGGCATTCAGAATGGCATTCAGGCTTTGCATCAGGCTCTCAAGAGGAATGTAACGCTGCAGGATCTCGGTCTGAGGCTGAGGCCTTTGCCGTCAGGTAGCGGATTTTCGCTGGAGAGCAATCGAATTCTTCTCGAAGACTCGATTGCCCGTTCGAGTCTCGAATCAGCCAAAGAAGCAGGTGTGAAAGCTTCGCCTATTTATACATATTTGGCAAATTCGATCCGCTGGAAGGATCATGAAATCCCTTACTCTGTCATTACCGCTACCGCGGCAGATATTTCGCAAGACGCCCTGGAACCTGTCCACAAGAAAGAAATCTACCCCGGAGGAGCCGCGGCTTCAAATGAAGCGATCTGGCTTACCGATTGGGCTTGGCGAGACCTTGGAATTGGCGCAGGAGAGCCTGTAGAGATTGACTACTATGTCTGGCTCGAAGAAGGGAAACTGAAAACGCGCACAGCGCGCTTTCGATTTGCGGGCATTGCATCATTGCCCGGCGGCATCGATACAACGCTCGCACCAGAAATCCCGGGCGTAACTGAAGCGCGAAGCATGAGCGCGTGGGATCCTCCCTTCCCCTTGGATCTCAGCCGCATCCGCCGCGAAGACGAGGAGTACTGGAATAAGTACAGAGCCACGCCGAAAGCTTTTATTTCCTTGGCCAAAGGACAGGAGCTCTGGCAAAACCGGTTTGGAAATCTGACGGCAGTCCGGATATCCGTTCCAAACGGAACGGATCCGAACACTATCCGCGAAAAATTTCTCAAATCTTTTACAGGGCGGCTGAATCCGGAGCAAGCCGGTTTCTCTGTTGTTTCCGTCAGAGAGCAGGGCTTGGCGGCAGCTCGGGGATCGACGGATTTCGGCGAATATTTTGTATATTTCAGCTTCTTCCTGATTGCGGCCGCCATACTCCTTTCTTCGCTGTTCTTCAAATTGATGATCGAACAGCGCGTGAGGGAAATTGGAACGCTTCGAGCAGCGGGTTTTTCGCTGAGAGATTTGCGGCGGATCTTCCTTTGGGAAGGACTCGTCCTATCGGTTTCAGGCAGCATTGTGGGATTGCTTGGATCAGTAATTTACGGCCGGCTCATGGTATTTGGCCTCAGCACATGGTGGATCGATGCGGTTGGAACACGTCACATTGATCTTCATGTGTCGCCGGCAAGCCTGGCGATCGGGGCCGCAACCGGGATTTTAGTTTCTTTTGGGACCATCGCATGGACTCTCCGGGATCTGAATCGCAATTCTCCCCGCCTTGTAATGACGGGCGTCCTGGAATCGTCTTCGATTCAAAAAAGAAAAGCCCGTTGGCTGGCCGCTGCTTCGATTCTTGCTTTTTTAGCGGCATTGTTGCTGATTGGTGGTTCGGCAGCCGGAAAAGTCACCCAGGTGGAGGGATTTTTTGGAGCAGGTTTTTTGCTGCTGATTGCGATTCTATGTGCAATTGCCCGGCAGCTGCGCCCAGCCAACCTGCGCCCGATCCATGGAACGGGTTTTCCAGCCTACATGCGCCTTGGATTTCGAAATGCAATGCACAGGCCGGGACGCAGCCTTGTTTGCGTCGCACTGATCGCCTCCGCCACTTTCATAATTGTCTCTATGGAAGCGTTCCGCCAGGACTCCATGGATGAGCCTGTGAGCACGCAATCGGGGACCGGAGGATATTCACTGATAGCGGAGTCTTCCCTCCCCATTATCAATGATTTTAACAGCCCGGAAGGGCGCGAAGCATTGAACATCTCCGATGAAATCCCCAATTTGAAAAAGACGACCTTTGTTTCTTTTCGAGAACGTGCAGGAGACGATGCCAGCTGCCTTAATCTATACAAACCGCAGGATCCGACAATTCTTGGCGCTCCCGGTTCTTTCCTTTCAGCGGGGAGATTTTCTTTTTCAAAATCGATAGCTTCGTTACCGAAACAAAAGCTCAACCCCTGGCTGCTGCTGGAGGACAATGGGGAAGACGGTTCAATTTCAGCAATTGCCGATGCAAATACGATCCAATACATACTTCATCTTAAGGTTGGTGCGTATCTGAACATTCGCGGAAGCAATGGGAATCCTTTGCGCCTGCGCATGGTTGCAGCTTTGAAGGACAGCATTTTACAGGGGAAGATATTAATTTCAGAATCAAATTTCCTTCGATTATTTCCTGAGCAGGAAGGCCGCCGCTTTTTCCTGCTGGACACTCCCCTGGATCAGGCCGCTTCATTGATCAAACCGCTGAGGGAACGCCTTGCGGATTGGGGGTTTAACATTGAGCTTTCCAGCGGACGACTGTCCGCCTATCACCGGGTCGAGAATGCCTACCTTTCCACTTTTCAATCTTTGGGAGCACTGGGATTAATTTTGGGAACAATCGGGCTGGCCGCAATCCTGTTGCGTAATGTGCTCGAAAGGCGAGGTGAAATCGCCCTGCTGAGAGCGGTAGGCTACCGGAGGACTATTTTATCGGGAATTGTTCTGGCTGAGAATGCGCTGCTGATTGTCTGCGGACTTGCATCAGGCGCTGTCTGCGCGCTCCTGGCAGTGATGCCGGCGATGATTGCGCGCGGGGCTTCATTCCCCATTGCCATGATAGTCCAGGTATTGTTCGTGGTTTTGCTGGTTGGAGTATTCTCTTCTCTCCTGGCGGTGATTGCAGCCTTCCGTTCACCGCTTCTCGCTGCTTTGCACTCGGAATAGATCATTGAATTTGAATTGAGGCTGCAAAAATGAAAAACAAACCAATATTACCGGTAGTTGTTGGGAGAGGGATGGCAGGCAAAGCTATACTTCAAAGCCTCGCCATCATTGCACAAACAGATCCCGAACTGAACCTGCTCCCGGTTCGTGTAGTGAAGAGAGGCGACCGGCTTAATACATATAGTTCCGGCAATGCCGCGAATGTTTTATTCCTGGCAAATCCCAGCGGACTGCACGCGCAATTCATTGCAGCAGGAATTCAAGCTGGTTTCAGCGCCATCGCGGCAGATAAGCCGGTCTGTGTTCGCCCCGAAGAGTTGTCCTTATTGGATAAAATAATGGCTCCCGTCACGGTGTTTCATGGATACAGAGTTCTTTGGGGAACAAGAACTATCAAGAGTCTGATTGATTCCGGCGAACTGGGCGAAGTATTTTCCTTTGAATCGCGTTACTGGCAATCTTCCAGCGCACAGGCGTCGCTGAAAGGCACTCCGGAAAAAAGACCATGGAAAGATGATCCGAATCTGAATGGCCCCTGGGATGCGCTTATTGACCTTGGAAGCCATGTAGTCGATATCTGTCTATACCTGATGGCGGACATTCCAGTCGAAACTCGATGCTGGGCAGCATACAGAAACTCTGCCGCACCGCATAGGGACACGCACATACACCTGAACATGCGATTCAAGAACGATAGGAGCGCCCTGGCCTCCATATCCAAAACAGTGCACGGGGCGGCAAACGATTTCGAGTACACGGTTCTCGGGACGAAGTCGACGGCAACCTGGAGATTCATGCGTCCGGATGAGATCGAGTTTGGAGTCGGCGGAGAAAAAAGAATCCTGTACCGCGGATCCCCCAATTCATCCACCGGAACGCTGCCGTTTCACGGTCTCGGCTGGCTCGAAGGATATGTGGATATCACGCGCCAGACTCTGCGCCAGGCAGCCGGCCTCGATTTCACTCCGGTTCCCGCTTTGAAGGAAGCTCTGGCGGTAATGAATGTGCTTCTGAATGCAGTGAAATAGTAAAGGTACAATTGGTGCCAGGCACCAATTGTACCTTTACTGCAAATTATGCGGAGCATGTATGGACGCTGTGCCGGGGCGTTTGGGTGTTGGCCGGCGCGGAGGCGGTTTTTCAATAATCCGCAAAAGATTCGGAGGAAGCCCTGCTCCCGTTCCTTGTTTCGGACGGAACCGTCTCATCCAGAAAATCAGGATTGCTGCCGAAATCAGCAGAGTTGTCCCGATTCGATTGTATAGGATGCGCCTGACGACGGCCGTCCTGTGCTGGCGATCCCACTCGGGCTTGAGAATCTTCTGCGCTTCCGCATCCGTCTTGGATTTTTCTTTCAGCGATTCAACTAAGGCTTTGTCTCGCGGGGCTGCGTACTTTTGAACGATATATGTGGCCAATAGAGTTCCAAGGGACAGGACAATGACCAAACCGACAGCCGGCCCAACCAGTGTGCGTACAACTGCTTCCCATGGTCGTAGGGGCGCTATGGCTGTGGCAACGGGCTTTTTCGGACCTGCCTGCAATGCTATGAGCCTTTTCTGACGCGGGCAATCTTCATAGCAGCGCGTACAGGCCATGCAGAAAGCCCGATCCGCCCTGCATTCAACAATCGCGCCGCAAGGGCACGAATCGGCGCACATCCCGCAGTCCAGCTCTTTATCTGGAGTGATGCTCACATTCTTCCATGCGACTCTGGACAAGATCGATAGAATTCCGCCATAAGGACAGAGCCAGCGGCAGTAGGGCCGTCCGATGAACATCCCCGCCGCCACAAAAGCAATCCCGATAGCCACCATATACATAGGTCCCGATCGGCGGAAGATGGGAATGAAAGGATCCCAATCGCAAATAAGGAAACGCTGGCCCAATTTGATGTGCCAGGCGCCCAGCTTCATCTGAAGTCCCCAGCCCGCAAAAATAACTGCAATGCCAAGATAAACAAATTGGAGCCATCGGAGAGCCCTGTCGAGTTTTTGAGGCACTTTCGCCGGCCGCACAACTACCAGGTCCTGGAGCGCTCCCAGCGGGCAGACGCCTCCGCAATAAACGCGGCCAAAGAACAGGGCGGCAATCAATGGCAGGAAAAATATAGCCATCGCGCTTATACTCATTATGTAATGAGAATCCGTCAGGCATAGCACGATGTTCTGGATAGCGCCAATCGAGCAGATGCACCCTTTACGGTAAAACCCAAAATAGGCGACGCTTCCAATGCTGAGCAGGATCACTCCCTTGCGATCCCTTTTTTTATAAACAAACCAGGCGGAAATCCCCAACGCAATGGCGAGCAGCCCGACATCGAGAATTCGCATCCAATCTGCGCCCGGTTCCGGGTGCTGCGGCGTGGGAAAGTTGTATGCACCGCCGAAATCAGGAGGCGCCTTCTGGTATTGGGCATTGAGTATATTGGGTGCCAAAAATAACAGAGGAAGGATCACCCAGAACCAATGCGAACACAAACGCATGGTCTGCATTGCTCCGGTTCGGAAGGAATAAAAAGTTCTATTTCTATTTTGGATTGGCATTCTCAATTCGATTATTAGGCATGTTTCTTAGCCGGAGACAAACCCGGTGTCGGAACGCGAACTATGGCGTTTTGAGGACAAACCCTTTGAATGGAGCAGGCATCACATTCAAGGCAGCGACTATAGCGCACTTGCAGATGAAGAGATCCGTTGCCTGCTGGAGGCTTGCAGGCCTTTACGCATTTCCCGCAACCGTCACACAGAGACTCGTCGATTGTATATTCGTAGTAATTGTTATTGGGATCATCTTTATCGACTTTGCCGACAACCCGCCGCTTCAATGCTTCCTGCGGACAGGTTTTTCCGGTCGGCAGTCCCATTTCATCCGGTTGGCTTGCAACATCATAGTAGGCAGGGCAAAGCTGACAATATCCGCATTCAGAAAAATTGTTGACCGCCTTTACGGCAGAATGGCTCAAGACGCACGATGTGCGGCACAGGTCGCACGCAGCGCACTTGGCAGGATCCACCTGAAATACGGCATTCCCTGAGGCTCGCTTGGTAAGCAACGCGGCCGCACCGCCAATACCGGCAATGCCGGCAATGCGGAAAGATAGATCTATAAACTGCCGACGACTTGATTTTTCGCTCATAAACTTTCGCGAACTCCGGAATTAATGTCAGGCGAGAAAACTTTCAACTGCAGACGCACGGGGTCCGCAACGATGACACGCCCTTTCGAATCAACAGCCAGGTGAAGATGCAGACAGTTAGGATCAAAGTGTTCCGAACCGATAACGGCGAGAATCTTCCCTTCAGAACTGTACACTTTTACTCGCGCCGCTACTTTCTCCCCGGTAACGATCTTGCCGTCAGGAGCAACGGCAATATTCACCGGATTGCAGCAGCCGACGAAATCTTCAACATTGTGTGTGCCGAATTTCCCGAAACGCCCGATGGGCTGCCCGTCGGAATTCCATGAACTGACCCTGTGCCGGCCCGCATCGGCCGCCCAGATTACGTTCCTGGAATCGACGGCAATATCCAGCGTGCGATTGGGAAGCATGAAACCGGAATGTCCCTGAGTCCCAATCTCACCCAGTCGCCTTCCATTGATGTCGTACCGGTGGATAAGGCGCGCAGCCGCATCCGCAACCAGTATTTCGCTTCGGTTTATTTTTATGGATGTCACACTTGCCGGCTTGCTCCCATCGCCTATTGAGAAGCCACCCAGGCGATTCCCTTCATCACCATAAATTTCCACACGCCCGGAAGCGCCTATAAACACTTTTTTATCAGGGCTTACCACCAGGCATGACGCATGCTCCTGCGCCTTCCATTTCCGAACCAGGTTTCCGCCCGGCTCAAAAATAAAAACTTGCCCATCGCCCAAAACATAAATTCTGTCTGCGGCCCCTATGGCAACGCCGATCAGTGAATTACTGAATAAGTGCACCGATCCGGCTCGTCCCAGCGTAAGGGACAGCGCATATTTATGAGAAGGGGCAAAAGGTTTCGATAGATCAACCTGAATCAGAGGAGGAACCGGCGGAGCTGTCTTCCTGGATTCAGGTTTTGCCAGCGAAGAAAAAGCTCCGATCGCCGCTGCAGAGGGGATTCCGAGCTCTTTAAGGCGCCTGAGAAGTTTTTCCTGTTTTGATTCCACGGACGTTCCCACTATTTCCTGCCTCCAGCGCCGGAACTCCGGCCCACCTGCAGGCAAAACATTTGACTCATATCGCGGATGATCAGCTTCCCATCCGACAAAGCTATGGGCCCCCAGACATCCTCCCCATTCAGGATTTGAGCCGAAGCAATCTCCTTGTATTCTTTAACGTTTGCATCGATCAGGCGGAGCATTCCACTGTTTCCGTCCAAAACAAAAAACATCCCATCCGCCAGAAGAAACGCTCCAAGGCCGAATGTTTTGTCTTCCTTGGCATTTGCAGAACCAACGGGGCTCTGCCAAACGACTTTCCCGTCAAGTCCAAGGCAGGAGAATCTTCCTCGAGTTTTGCTACTGACTGCAAAAAGATGATTCTGGAAGAGAATGGGGGTCTGGGCTTCGGAATTAAACTCCGTGCTTGTCAGACTGTAAAGTTTTCGCGCAGCGAATCCAGCCGCGCCCTTGTCGACCTGAACCATCATACTGCCCGCTTCGTACCCGCTGGTTAGAAAAATTCTACCATCCCCGATCGAAATAGGCGAGGGGACCGCCACCATTCTAGCCGGAAATGGAATGCTCCAGAGAATCTTCCCATCCTCCGCAGCAATGCCGGTTAAATTTTTCATCGTCAGATAGAGGTACTGTTTAACTCCTCCAATGGTTGTGGGCATTAGCGAGGAGTGAGACATCAATTCTTTTGCGGAATTCGGAGTGCGCCAGATTTCTTTCCCCGTCGCCTGTTCAAATGCGATTACGAGAGCATCGCCGCCGGTCGCCAGAAGAACGCGGTCCCCATCAATCAGCGGATTCTGGCCCGCATACCAACCTGGAATGGTTGTTTTATATTCCTGAACCAAGTCTTTTTCCCATACAAGCTTGCCGGTTTTAGCATCCAGGGCATGAAATCGGCATTTTGGATCCAGTGAAAACACCAGATCTTTCCCCACCGCTGGAACGGTGCGGGTAATTCCGTGATTCGGCCGCACCTCGACGGGGTGGCTCCAACTCCAGATATCCTTCCCGTCGGCAAGTGAGATGCAGCGGATCAGATCCTCCTTTTTTGTCGCATTATAATCATTGATATAAACCCGTCCATTTTTGATGGCCGCACCGGCATAACCCTCACAGACAGATGTTTTCCATAGGGCTTTCGGCCCCTGGGCCGGCCAACTTCTCAACAAGCCGGTCTCCGTTGAAATATTATCGCGGGCAGGGCCGCGGAATTGCGGCCAATCGCCAGCAAAAACCGGAATTGAAACGAAGACAAGAAGCTTCAACAACAGGGATGATTTTTTCATGGCGGCAGGCCTCATTTTATAAAAAATCCAAGGGACGCCGGCTTCTCGCCGGAGTCCCGAAAACGCTTTCCGCGCAGAATTTCTACGCTTTTCCAGCCAGGACTTCTTTGCCGAACTGCAGGCATTCCGCTCTGCTTAGGTTATCCATATCCAGTGGTATATTCATGCTCTGATACATTTTCTCGATGGAACTGTATACATCCGGCGGCATGACAGATTTTGTTATCCGGCCACCGAAAACATGGCTGGGCACCGTACCGACCTGACAGAGCTTTGCCAGGTAACTATCTACATAAGTCGTGGTTTGTTGTGGCCCCGGTTTTTGGCCCCGGTTGCCGCACACGACGAAAAGCGCCCGGATCTTATCTTTGATTTTGGCGGCATTCGCCCCGAGGTAGGTTTCCAGTTCTTTCCGACCTTTCCCGGACTCAATGGATGTGCCGACGATCAAGTGATCGTAGGACGAAAGATCCGCCGGAACCTGCCTGATATCAAAAACTGCTGCAATTCCGCCCATGCCTTCCGAAATCCAGATACTTGCATCCCGGGAAGTTCCATACCAGGTCCCGAAGAGAATTGCCCATTTCTCTTTGGAAGGATTTGGAATGAACTGGACTGGAATTGGACTTGCCATGGCAACTGTTGTTCCCAAACCCGCTATTCCCAAATTTAAAAATGTCCGCCTCTGCATTCATACCTCCATCGGTCTAATCATCATCATACCCATTTTCGTCCACAAGGCTCCTATGAAACAAGCCGAATCGTAAGATACTTGGAGCCATACCCTAAAATTAGTTCATCCGCGCGTTTACAAGAATGTTTACGAATAAAACAGGGATTCATTTCCCTAATTTGCATCCCCTTAGGGCATGGGACACCGCAGGGACGTGGGATACACGGATTACACAGAAT
>JAHFUH010000154.1:3126-9656 GCA_023265215.1 Acidobacteriota bacterium | reverse complement strand
AGAAATCCTGATGAGTGACGGCATCGTAGCCGTAGAGAAATGCCCGACGGACGCAACGGCTGAAACAATGAAAGATGCCTTCCTGGCCTTCCTCGACATATTTGCTTCGCGGTAATCCCATCATTCGTCTCCTTGCAACATAACTAATGACGAATCTGGGAAATGAGCGAATAAAGATGAGAGAAAATGGGTGTCCACGGATTACCACGGATTCTACGGATTTTCTGTGGCAGGTAAAACCACCGACTGGAGAGCCGGATGCGGGAGATCCGCCTGTCCGGTTCGGAGGGAGGGGGAGCCGAATACAATCGGCCCTCCCTACCCCTATGATTCATCCCGGCCGCTACGCGGCCCGCAACTCAAATAGGATGCCAGCTAATTTCCCGCGGTAAATTCGGAATCGAGCTTTAAACATTGTAGTTGATGCAAACGAGCTTGAGATCGGTAAACTCGGCCATGCCGTGCCTGCTGCCTTCCTTGCCGATACCACTTTCCTTGACACTGGTTCCCCACGGCTGTTCATTGGTCAGCATCTGGCAGTTGATGAAGACGGATCCGACATGCAGGTCATTGACCAACTGCATGCCTCTTTCGATATTTCGTGTCCAGATATGTGCGCACAGGCCGTATGGAGAATCATTTGCAAGCGCAACGATATCGTCCTTGTCCGAGTATTTCAGAATAACGGCGACCGGTCCGAATATTTCTTCTCTCGCGACCGTCATATTGTGCGTAACATCGGCAAGGATCGCCGGCATCACGAAAAAGCCCTTCTTCAGCGCTTCCGGCTTGTCTGCTCCGAACACAAGCCTGGCGCCTTCCTCGATGCCTTTTTTGATATAAGCCTCGACCTTGTTCTGATGCTCCCTGCTGACAACAGGCCCCATCGTGACTTTTTCATCGGCCGGATTTCCGACAACGACGGTTTTAGCATAGGCAATAAACTTGTTGATGAATGCGTCGTACACCTTCTCATGAACATAATATCTGCCCGGCCCCGAGCAGTGCTGTCCGCTGTTGTTGAACTGTCTCCATCCGAGCACCTTCAGCGAGGCATCCAGATCGGCATCGTCCATGATAATAACGGGATTGTTTCCACCGAGCTCCATCACGCATTTTTTGCATGTCTTGCCGGCATCGGCCAAAATCCGCTTGCCTGTCTCGCTGCTGCCGGTAAATCCGATCATGTCCACATCGGGATGCAACGCCATTGCTGAGCCGACGCTTCCGCCCGGTCCTGTAATGATGTTAATGACTCCGGCGGGCATATCAACCTTCGAGAATATTTCCGCAAATTTCAGTCCGATCATCGAATTGATGCTGGGCGGCTTGAGAACGCAGGTGTTGCCAACCGCAATCGCGGGAGCCAGCTTGACCGCAGTCATGATGGTTGGAAGGTTCCAGGGTATGATGAATGCAATAACGCCGGCCGGCTCCCTCTGTAAATAGGACAAGGTTCCGTCCTTAACCGGGATGTGCTCGCCCATCAGCGTCGGCGCGATGCCCGCGCTGTATTCAAATTTATCAGCAGCTCCCATTGCCACACCGAACGCATCCTTATATGGCGTTCCGTGCTCCAGGCCTTCCATTTTTGCCAGCTCAGCGGCATTGGCCCGGATTGCCTCTGCGATTTTAACGAGTATCTTTGAGCGCTCTGCCTGCGTTTTTTTCGACCACACGGGGAAAGCGGCTCTGGCAGCCTTGACTGCCTTGTCCACATCCGCCGCATCCGCCCAAGGAACCAGGCCAATCTCTTCACCCGTAGACGGATTCGTCGTGGCAAAGGTCTTGCCGGAATGGGCGTCGACCCACTGCCCGCCAATCCACATCTTGAAATCTTGCATTGAATATCCTCTAAGGTAGACGCGGCGTCTCGCCGCGTGGTTTCGTTTCTAAGAATTTTAGGTCAAACGCGGCGACGCCGCGTCTACCTATACATGTTTTATGCATACATATTTCATTTGCGTGTATCCTTCGGGCCCCAGCACGCCGCCTTCCTTCATTAGTCCGCTTTCCTTAAATCCACCCCAGGGCGTTTCAGCGACGAGATTCATATGCTGGTTGATCCAGACAGAACCCGCTTGCAGCTCATTCACGAATTTCAATCCCCTGGCATAATCCTTTGTCCAGACCGAAGCGCACAGCCCGAAAACACTGTCATTGGCTGCTTCCAATGCTTTCTCGTCCGAAGAGAATTTAAAGAAACCCACGCAAGGCCCAAATACTTCTTCACGCGCGATGGTCATATTCGGTTTCAGGTCCGTGAATACAGTCGGGGCCAGGTAGAAGCCCTTGTCGAACAATGAGCCAGTTGGCCTTTTGCCGCCGCAAACCAGCTTTGCGCCTTCATCGATGGCAGATTTGATATAGCGTTCGATCGTATCCCTCTGCTCTTTGCTGACCACCGGACCCATGACAGTTGATTCATCCGAAGGATCGCCCACCTTGATTTTGTTGGCGGTAGCGACAAACCTTTCCACAAATCTGTTATGCACTTTTTCATGGACATAAAACCTTGAAGGCTGGGCGCAGTTCTGACCGACATTTTCGAAAGTGATCATGCAAAGCTCTTCGGCAGCGGCATCTACGTCAGCGTCTTCAAGGATGATCGCGGGATTCTTGCCCCCTAGTTCCATCATGAGTGTTTTTACTGTTTGACTGGAATTGGCGATGATGTCTTTGCCGACTTCAGAACTGCCGGTAAAGCTGATGAAGTCCACTCCCGGATGTGTGGAAAGGTCACGGCCAATGCTGCTCCCCGGGCCTGTGACAAAATTGATTATGCCCGAAGGCAGGTCCAGTTTGCTTATGATCTCCGCGAGCTTTAAACCGATTCCGGAATTAATGCTTGGCGGTTTGACGACACAGGTATTGCCTGTGGCAATGCATGGCCCGATTTTTGTGGCAAGCAATAGCGTAGGCACGTTCCAGGGCGTAATAAGTGCACAGACACCGAAGGGTTCGTACTTCAAATAGCATAGGGTATTCGATGTGCCTGCAGGAGCACCCTTGCTTGGAGTAGCCGGAAGGACTTTGCCCATGTGCACTCTTGCGGCTGAAGCAGCAAGTTCCATGTTTGCGGTGGCAAAAGCAATCATGATGGGTGCATGTCTCGCCGTCGCCCCGTGCTCCAGGATCTCCAACTTGATCAGTTCATCCTTATGATCTTTCAATGCTGCCGCTATGCGGGCGACAACACTCGAACGTTCTTCCTGTGTTTTCCTGGACCAGGCAGGGAATGCTTTGCGGGCTGCGGCTACAGCCTTATCCACATCGGATTTGCCTGCGAGGGGAACTTCCGCAATTACTTCTCCGTTAGCTGGGTTGTGCGTAAGAAAAGTTCTACCGGAATCAGCCTCGACCCATGTGCCGTTTATCCACATCTTGAATTTTTCCATTGTATCTCCTGCCTGCGGATCCCATTCCGGGGAGCCTTCGTCCGCCGAGAAATTGATAAAAATCCATCCGGAAATAGCGGGAATTCCGATAACAGCGTGCCGCCATCATAGTGCCTGGATCAATTCTGGACAGAGCGATATTGTAAACGTTTTTATTATAATTTGTTATAGTTTTGGAAGGAAACCAACGAAAACCGCAAGGCATTCAATAGCTGATATTCGATTGCGTATATCCAAGCGAAGGTGTTCACGACAGCGTCCGTCCGGTTTTCCCATATAATTTGCTGCCGCCGATACATTTTGTAATTTTCCGGCGTTATTTGTAAAATATGCCTTTAATATTCTCAGAGGCTCGCTCCAATTCTGCCGGGCAGGAATTTAGCTGGATTTTGCCTTTGGCTTCGTGAACCAAAACCTCATTGCTTTTAAGAGTATTACATTTGCAAAGGCCGAGGAGCACTGGATAAGCGCCGACGACCTGAAGCAGGCTTTTACATAGAAGGAGAATGATCCAATGGCTGAATCAAAAAAAGCCGGAGAAAAAAAGAGTGCACTTTTAAGGAGGGATTTCCTGGCCGGTGGCGGCGCTGCAGTGGCTGCAGGAACTCTGGGCGTATTTGTGCCTGAATCGGCTAAGGCATTGGCTCAGGCAAAGCCGGAGTCCAGGGCGTACGCGGCATCCACCGGATACCTGGTCTACGACAGCAGGCTGTGCCTTGGCTGTCAGAGCTGCATGTATGCCTGCTCAATGACCCATGAAGGGGAAGGGAACCTTTCATTGTCGAGAATACAGATCATTCGAGACGCTCCTTCTTTCACCAAATACCCCTATGACATTGTCATGTCTACCTGCAGGCAGTGTGTTTCGCCATTATGCGTTCAGAACTGCCCTACCGGCGCATGTCACATCGATGCAGCCAACGGCAACATCCGGATGATTGATCAAACCCAATGCATCGGCTGCCGGCGCTGCATTCAATCCTGTCCACAAAGGCCTCACCGGACTGTCTGGAATCCGGCGAAAAAGAAATCTTCCAAGTGCGACCTGTGTGCCGCCGCTCCATACTGGAGCAAAAAGGGAGGCCCGGAAGGGAATCAGGCCTGCGTTGAAATCTGCCCGGCCAAGGCGCTCAAGCTGGTGAAGGAAGCGCCATCTCAATCGGATGTTTCCGGATATGACGTCAATTTGTTTGTGGAGCCCAAGCCGGCAGCAAAGAAAGAGGGAGCATAAAGATGGCGAATGGATATGCAGGGAAAATTCTGAGGGTCAATCTGACAAAAGGGACAACCAGTATTATTGACACAGCCAAATACGAACAGTTCGGCGGAGGCTTCGGTATTGGCGCAGCCATATTTTGGGACCTGGCCGTGGCACCCGGTGAATGGGATCTGCAGGATGCGTTCGATCCAAGAAACGTTATTTCGTTGATGACCGGTCCTTTGGCCGCTACCGGAGTTCCCGGCGCCGGGAGGACCAGCGTTTGTGGCGTATCTCCGGAAACCTTTCCTGTGAATTGGTTCTCGCGAAGCAATTTCGGCGGCCGGTTCGCCAATGCGCTTAAGCTTGCAGGATGGGATGGTGTTGTTCTCGAAGGCAAGTCGAGCAGGCCTGTCTGGATCAATATCATCAATGATAAAGTCGTTATCGAAGATGCATTGGAACTATGGGGCGTCAATACCTATGAAACGCAAGCCAGGATTACGTCGAGAATAGGTGGCCGGACCCGGTTTGGCGATGAATGGCAACAAATCGGCGACGAATTCACTACGGCAAGACCGCAGATCGTTTGCATCGGTCCGATCGGAGAAGCGAAAACCAGGATTGGCGCCTTGATCCATGGCAGCGGAGTCAGCGCGCGCACCGGAGGATTCGGAGGCGTTTTCGGATCCAAAAACCTTAAAGCCATCAGTGTTACAGGCACCGGCGGTATTAAAGCGGCGGATCCCAAAGGCGTAGTCGATACGAGGCTTTGGCATGTGGGGGAATTCCCAAAACCTTATAAAGCCACTCCAGGGGCGGCATCGTGCATGCCCTGCCTCAATTGCGACCGGAGAAGGAATTCCTACCATGGTGGCGAAACCATGTGCGTCGATCAGTACTGGTACAACGGGAAAGGCGACGCGCTTCAGGATCTTGGCTCCGAAATGTCCATGAAATACGGGCTCAGCGGATGGGGCGGTCACTTTTCAGGCCTGGACATGTTCGTATCGGATGTGCCCGGCGCGCCGGAATTATTTAAACACAAGGTGCCGGTCGAGCCTGGATTGGGCTGGTATATCAAATATCTTTATGACCAGGGGGTCTTGGGTCCCGGGAAGAAAATCGATTCCTACCCTTTGCAGATGGAGCAATTTGAGGAATTGAGCTTCCGTGAAGCCTTCCTGGATGCGATCGCAAGAAGGGTGGGGATAGGCGACGCTCTGGCTGAAGGAATGCTGGATGCCGCCAAAAAGTGGGGAAGGCTTGAAGAAGATCAGAAATCCGGCGCTTTGCGATCCCCGGCTTGGGGGAGCGTTTACCATTGGACTCTTCCCGGTGTGGAGTGGGCCTACAGCGACCTGTTTATGACCGGAGATCCTTCATGGCACGGATTCTTTGCTTTGGGACAAAAAATGGGCGGAGGCCCGGGCTCGCTTGGAGAACCTGCGGGGAATTACAGCGTTGAGAGAATGCTTGAAATAATGTCCGCCAAGACAATTCCCTACACAGGGAATCCCTTGATTTTTAATTATGCCTGGAAAGGCGAAGAAGCTAAAAAAACCGGCATATACTCCGAGTACAAAGCCAAGCAGGTAGCCTGGACGCGGCACTTTGCCGGGTTCTGGAATGAATCCATGGCCTTCTGCGAAATGATGCTTCCCGTTTTTATCAATATTGACAGAAAGGATAACTGGGGGCCCAGCCCCGACGTTGAGCTTCGCTACTATCAGGCGGTTACCGGAAATAAAATTTCCTTTGCCGACACGATGGAAATCGGCAGGAAAGGCTGGACACTGGAACGTGCCATAAGAGTAATGCAGGGAAGGAAACGGGATAACGAGAAGTTTACTCCGTTTATGTATAAACCCGGAGCCTCGGCAATGAATTTCCAGGGCGGCGTTCCTGTTTATGAAAATGGGAAATGGAGCTGG
>JAHFUH010000154.1:0-3026 GCA_023265215.1 Acidobacteriota bacterium | reverse complement strand
AGTAATGCAGGGAAGGAAACGGGATAACGAGAAGTTTACTCCGTTTATGTATAAACCCGGAGCCTCGGCAATGAATTTCCAGGGCGGCGTTCCTGTTTATGAAAATGGGAAATGGAGCTGGAAGGATAACGACGACATGTATTTCGATGAGGCCGGCGTGGAGCTGTTCAAGTCCCATTTCTACAAACTGGAAGGCTGGGATGACAAAAACGGCTGGCCTACAAGAAAAACTCTGGAAGATCTCGGACTCAAGAATGTCGCCGATACAATGGCAGGCAAGGGAAAACTGGGGGTTTAATCGGCTTTGCGCCATGTGCCTGTCCGAATATTATTCATACAGGCATTAGTAAATGCGAATATGCCGGTTTATAACAAAGCGCCACGGATTACACGGCGCGGCCGGCGACCGCAATCAAATCAGTGCCATATATGCAGGAAGTCCTGGGAGCGCCGGCGTCCTCACCGGCACGTATTTACGACTACTAGATTTGCTCGCCAAAAAGCCTACAGGTGGCTGCATCTCTTTGATTAATTCGGAAATTCCCGATTTGCGCAGCTGTGTGCCGGCGAGGACGCCGGCGCTCCCAGGACAGTTCGGCTCTCGATGCAGGAAATTCATTCGCTAAAATAACAAGAAAGCGAAAGATTGTTATCACGGATTTACTGCAGGCTGTTCCCTGAATCCCAGGCGTTTTTGTTTTAGACAGTCCCAATTATAAATGTCCGCAGGCATAGCAGGGACGAAACCTTTCCTGCGCCCTCGCATGTATTCCATTCTACAACAAAACTCTGACCGCTGTTGACTGGTACGCTACAGGCTTGTTTTACTGGCCAAAGCGCCATAAACCAACTATATTGAATTTGCGCTAGAGCCTAATGTCGCAGCTGGAAGCGCCAATGTCGAGTTGAATAAATTTGTATTCTGATAGCAGAATCAGAAACCTATAAGAAAATCTGTATGAGGATATTCCATGGCTAGAATATTAAGAATCAATCTGTCCGCTTTAACTGCAACAACCGAGGAGGTCCCTGAAGCTTATCGAAAATTCGGAGGCAGGGGACTAACCGCATGCATTTTGGATCACGAAGTGCCTCCGACCTGTGATCCCCTGGGCAGCGAGAATAAGCTTATTTGGGCTCCCGGGCTTATGGGAGGAACCATCGCGCCTTGCAGCGGCAGGCTTTCCGTTGGCGCTAAAAGCCCTATGACCAAGGGAGTCAAAGAGGCAAACACGGGCGGCGCGATGAGCCAGAAATTGGCCAGGCTGGGATTTAAGGCAGTGATCTTTGAAGGAAAAGCAAAAGAGCCAACAACCGTTAAAATAGAAAAAACAGGGGTGAGTTTCGGCTCAGCCGCTTCTCTTGCGGGTCTTGGATGCTATGAAATTATAGAAAAGTTGAAAGGCGAATATGGCGACAAGGTCTGCATAGGATGTATCGGACCGGCAGGCGATATGCGCCTCACAGCATCATCTATCATGTTTACCACGCCCGATTTTCACATTAGAGTTGCTGCGCGCGGCGGCTTGGGCGCAGTGATGGGTTCCAAGAACCTGAAATCTGTTATTGTCGATGATACCGGATCAAATCTTGCAGAAGTCAAAGATCAGAATAAGTTGAAGGAAAATGTAGCTGCCTTAACCAAAGGCGTTCTTGGAACGCATTTCCTGGAAGGATTGAGACACCTTGGGACGCCGCAGATCGTTATGATCACCCAAACCGCAGGATGCCTGCCTACCAAGAACTTCACCATGGGACAGTTTGATAAGGCTGAGAGCATTTGCGGCGAGCATATGGAGGAGTTGCTTAAGAAGAGAGCTAATTCGAAAACCGTTCATGCTTGCATGCAGGGCTGCATTATCAGCTGCTCCAATGTCTATACGGATGAAAACGGAAAGTTTATTGTTGCCAGCATTGAGTACGAGTCCATTGCGTTGATTGGCTCGAATTGCCTCATAGGCGACCTTGATATGATCGCTCGCATCAACCGTGCATGCAACGATGCCGGGGTCGATACAATGGATGTCGGCTCTGCACTCGCCGTTGCCATGGAAGGCGGATTGCTGAAATGGGGAGACGCTGAAGGCGCCCTAAAGCTGGTGCAGGAGATCAATGCCGGAACTGAAAATGGCAGGATGATCGGTTCGGGGGCAAAGATCACAGGCGAAAAATTGGGGGTGAAACGTATTCCCCATGTCAAAGGCCAGGCGCTATCGGCCTATGATCCAAGAATCCTGAAGGGCACGGGCGTAACCTTTGCAACATCTCCACAGGGTGCGGACCACACAGCCGGAATTGTGCTGCCAGGGCCACACCATCCGCAATACAGCCCGATTGAACCTACCGGTCAGGCTCCGGAATCGCGGTTCATGCAACAATGGATGGCTGCTATAGATACATTGGGTTATTGCATGATGATCGGAATGACGTTCATGGAGGAGAAATCCAAACAGCTGCATCTCAATATGATTGGCGCCTTGTCCGCAGTTGCTGGGGAGGAATATCCAGATACCTACGTTGCCGATCTGGGTGCCGCTGTACTGGAAATTGAAAGAAAATTCAATAAAGCCGCAGGCTTAACTAAGGAAGATGATCGCCTTCCAAAATTCTTTACGGAAGAAAAGTTTGGCCCCGGCCAATTTGTATTTGATGTATCGACACAAGAGATAGACAGCGTGCATAAAAACTAAAGACGATTTGGGGATCTTTGAGCCCTGAGATCTTTCGTAGTGTTTAGCCATAGGGCACCTGATGCTCAGAAAATGAAGGGCCGAAGGCCCGATTCATACCAACTTGGGACAACGCCCCAAGTTGAGGGAACAAGATTTCAAATAGGGCTGAAGGCCCGTTCCATGATTATATTTGGAACGGGCTTTCAGCCCTTCTTCCAAGGGCTGGTTTTGTCCTGAGGCGTTGCCCACACTGTTATACACAAGTCATTGGGCGGAGGTCAGTGATAATTGTTTCCATATGTCAATATGCCCTTTTTGACGGTTATACGACCTTATGCGCGGCTTTAATAAAAC
>JAHFUH010000153.1 GCA_023265215.1 Acidobacteriota bacterium | reverse complement strand
AAGGGGACGCTACCCAATTTTCGCTTCTCAAATAAACAAATGCGGACCTTTGTGGGCGAAAATAAGGTAGCGTCCCCTTTTGGAATGTTGCCAAAAAGCAAGAAGGCGAAGGATCGTCACACAGAAAATTTCAACATATGATTCTGTGAAATCCGTGGGCGTTTTAGGAAACCCATATATATCAGACGGCTATAACCACCGCACCCGGAAGGTGAGCCCAGACGGAATTATCAGCACAATCACCGGCAATAGGACTGGAGGTTTTGGCGGCGACAGTGAGCCGGCAAAGGCAGATTCGTTGGCAAATCCCACTGACATAACAGTGAATTCTTTCGCAGATCTGTTTATTGCTGACCAAAATAACAACCGAATATGAAAGGCGATCGAACAGCGATAAGCACGGTTTCTCATAACGGGGCTTGTAGGAAGTATCGAATCAGGTTGCCCCCCCCACGAGTCACGGGACCAACCAATCAGGGAATTCAAGGTTAGTTGAAGGGAGGGCATGATGGCATCGCTGCGAAAGGAGCCTGGAGCGAGATAGGTTGCTCCCACACTATCGTTGTTGGAGGGGACAAGAGAGCGGTCTTAAGTGTAATACAACCGCTCTCTACGCCTGCAATGCAGCTACTTTTTCGCCTTGGATTGTTCTCTCGTCTTGGCGAAATAGGCATCAAATGCCTTGATCTGTTCGATATTCGGATGCGGCCTGGCGCCGGGAGTCCTGTCGAAGATCATGGTCTTCTGTTCTTTCCCATCAAATGCCAACCAAACCGGCAAGCCCGGCCCATTCGGATCACCCTTCTTCGCGAAGTTGATCCAATACGAGCTTATCTGCTCGGATAAAGCTTTATCCTCCGGTCCGTTCCCTCCTCCCATTCCACCCAGATTGCCGAAAACATAAGAGATTTCGGCAGCGTGATCAGCGCCATCGGGCGATGCAGGTGTGCGATGATCGAAGTAGTAAACGAAAGCTTTATTTTTGCCTTTCGTGGATTGCATTTTCGCCCACGCCCAAGTGGACCAGGCGAAGGTCGATTCACGCATTATGTCCTTAGCTGACCTGGTCGCTTCAGCCTCCATATCGTGGGGATAGGCTTTCAAAATATCCTCGGCGCTCGCCCCATAGCTGTTGCGGATCATTTTTTCGAAACTTGCACTTGTGGTTATTTGAGTGACAAACAACCCACCTTCATTTGAGTTCGTTCCGACGAGGATGGGCGTATCGCTGAATTTTCCCGCTTCAAACGTCTCATACGGATTTTCGACAATTGTCTCGCCGTCGGCAACAGGCCGGAAACTGCCCATGCCCTTCGTATCTTTCTGGATCGTTTCCGCGCTGAGTGCGCGCGCAGCCTTGATGTCATTGGCTCCCAGCTTGCTCAAATAAGCTTTCCCCTGCTCCTCCGCCGTCGTGAGAGTCATGCCAAGAGTTCCCATGGCCCCGCCGCTCTCAGAAATTGCGCGTTGAAAGAAGCCTCTGGCCATCGGAGAGGTTACAAGCATTCCGACGGACATACCCCCGGCAGATTCGCCGAAGATGGTGACGTTCGATGGGTTGCCGCCAAATCGCGCAATGTTCTCCCTTACCCACTTAAGGCCGGCGATCTGATCCTGAATGCCATAGGCACCGGAGCCTTTGCCGCTTTCTTTGCTGAGTTCAGGGTGGGCCAGGAATCCCATCGGCCCCAGGCGGTAGGCCACGCTGACCAGCACCACACCTTTCTTTGCCAGATTGGCGCCGTCATAGGTCGGCGTGCTGGTCATACCGATGCCGAATCCTCCGCCGTAAATCCAGACCATTACAGGCCGCTTTTCCCCGGGCTTCTTTGCGCCCGTCCAGACATTCAGATATAGACAGTCTTCGCTGATCTTTTGGGGGCCTCCCAACATAGCGCCAAAAGCGGTGTCCTGCATCGGACCGGGCGCAAATTCATCCGCCTTCCTCACGCCCTGCCACGGTTTCACGGGCTGGGGTGATCTCCAGCGCAGATCGCCAACCGGCGGAGCAGCAAACGGAATGCCTTTAAACGAGGCGATGCCATCCTTCACGACACCTTCAACAACACCCCCAGTGATCTTTGCAGTTGAAATCTGGGCAAGTGCCGGAACTACTGTGCAAATGTTCAATGCCAGGACAGAGCACAAAACCGCCAAATTCTTTCTATTCATCGTGACTCCTTTTGAACAGAGACCTAGGTATTGCTCCAAGAACCCTTCACCATTGACGAGAAGCCCTATAATAACGCAGCGTTTTCGCAAATACTAACAAAGCCGTGAATGCAAAGGAAATCGGAGCGGGCGGTTAGGGGGCTGCACTAAGGTCAAGACAGGTCACTCAGAAACCACGGATTTACTTAATGAAGTTGGGTCCAATTACCTTCACTTGGGATCGCGGGCACTAAACGGGCTTACGTCGAATTGCGCCACTTATGGATACGCCGGCAAATCTTATGCTCCGTTGCCGGGTTTTTCCCAAGATTGACCGCGGGGTTATTTCCCATCCATCGAATGATGATTTCGAGCGGCCCACTACAAATACCTTTATCGCAATAACTTACAGATTAAAGTCAATTCAAATCCCATAGCTTCCCGCGGCCGCCCCAAGCGCCAGCGGTTTCCTTCAAGGCACTTTTCGGGAGCCAGGAGTTTTTTTCTCATCAGCAATCGGGACAGCTCGAAGGTTGAGAGAATTCGATGACGGGAGTAAAGGACATTTCACGTCGAAATGCCCCACACAAAAACGAGCAGATCGTAGACGGGATTAGCATTCAATCCACCGTTACTAATAAGTTCACATGTAAGAGGTCATTTCGGTCAAGGTAGACGCGGCGTCCCGCTGCGTGGCTGAGTTCTCCAATTCGCAGATCGAACGCGGCGGGACGCCGCGTCTACTTTAGCTCTCAATTTTGGGAACAGGCAAGAATGTCCGCTTACTAACGGACTGATTAGTATCTCCCCAATACGATCGAGACGATTGTCTTCTTCGTCGAGAGCACATTCTGTGGAATCAAGACGCTTTTCTCAAAAGCGGAAACAATCTTCTTCGCGTCTGGGACAATATTCCCATTACGAAGGAGATCGTCAGCGAAGCGCCGACTGCGTTCAGCCTCACCAAAAATCCCGCCTTTTCAAGCGGCTCGAGAAATCGCATCTACTCGAAAGCTGTAATTTGGGAATTGCATAACCTTTCCGTCCGGTGCTTCACGAAAAACAGGGCAGCGTCCCCGGTTTCCCCGGTTTCCCACCCCTGCCGACCTCAGAATGTTGACATGCAGATTTAATGCTCATATCATCTGCAATCAGAGGCATATTATGAGAACGACACTAAATCTTGACGACAAGGCGATAGAGAGCGCCCTGAAAGTATCGCCGGGCAAAACCAAGACGGCAGTCATCAATGAGGCATTGCGGGATTATGCGCGCCGCCGCGGGCTGCGAGGTCTTCTCAAGCTCCAGGGAAAGCTGCACTGGGAAGGAGATCTCGATTCCCTCCGCAAGCGTGGGCGCTCCCAATGAGAGTGCTGGCCGATACTTCCGCATGGATTGACTTTCTCAACGGCCATCCTTCGCCCGCGAGCCGCGCCCTTGCCGATCTCATATCCGGAGAAGACGAGTTATGCACCTGCGGCGTCATCGTCGCAGAGCTTTTTCAGGGGTTTCATCGCGACAAAGGCCGTGATGAGCTGGAGCGGCGCTTTCGATAACTCTTGTTTCTCGAACCCTCGGGCTTCGATCTCTATCTGCGCGCCGCGGAGATTTACCGGCTCCTGAGGGGGAGAGGAGACACAGTGCGATCCACCGTCGATTGTCTGGTCGCTGCCCTGGCCGAAGAAAATGACTGCTTCATTTTAGCCAGGGACCGAGACATGGAGGTGATTGTGAGCAGCGGCCTGGTGAAATCACGGCTTTGGCCTGCATGAGTGGCGCCTGTCCCAAATAATCAGCCGGCAATCCTAAAATCTGCGCTGAGGCTCGCCGCTCCGCGGGCAGGAGGCAGCTATTCCGATCTTGCACTATAGGTGTATCCCAATCCCTATCTAAAGTCTGCAATTTTGGTATGAGATATCACTGAATTCGATAAATCGGCAAGGCCGGATGCCGAAGTTTACATATTCTGTAATTATTAGAAGTTTATGAGCCGCCAGATTGGGAGGATTCACGGGCACAACGCCAGCTTATGGTATCTATCCTTCCCCTCGCAGACCAGCTAGGAATAATAGGGAGTTTCGACGCGTGGAACGAAGCGGCTCAACAGGATTGCCCCCAAGGCAAATAACGCGGGGACGGCTCAGCCATAGCCCTTCACTCCACTTGGAAACTGAAATCCGGCTTTTCAGCCGCTATTTTCGTCTACAACGAGAAGACTTTCTCTGCGTTCTTTTGAAACAGTTTCTTTTTATCGGCAAGGCTGATCGGGAAATTATCCGTCATGGTCACTTCCTCGACGCGATACTGATATGGATAATCCATGGCATAGAGCACCCGGTCCATTCCGAGAACCGACTGGGCCATGGTTATGGCTGGAGCCCAGGGCAACCCGCTCGTTGTAATATAAATGTTTCGTTTCATGTAATCGCTTGGAAGCATCTTCAGCTTCGGCATGAATGCCTGCCTGTTGTATTCCTGCATGTAGTCGATTCTGTAGAGCCAATAAGGAAGCCCTTCCCCTCCGTGGCCAATTACAATTTTCAGTTTGGGAAATCGATCCAAAGCCCCGCTCGTAATAATGCCGAGGGTGTGCAGGGCAACCTCCACTCCAAAGCCCATGATCGCGGTATCCAGCCCTCGCTGCACAAACGGCTTGATCATATCCGGAGATGGTGTCTGAGGATGGATGTAAATTGGGGCGTCCAAAGACTCGGCGGCTTCAAAGATCTCCCAGAATTTGGGGTCGTCCAGATATTCCCCCTTTGTGTGGGAATTAATGACGGCGCCCTTGAGACCCAGTTTCTTCATGCCTCTTTCCAGTTCTTGTGCAGCGGCCTTGGGACTCTGGGGGGCAATGGCGGCGAGACCTGCAAATCTTTTGGGATATTTCCGGATAGCTTCTGCCAACTGGTCATTGCTGGATGCGGCCAGTGATTTGGCTTTGGCGGCATCGAAAACCTGAACGCCGGGAGCCGTCAACAGCAGAAGCTGTACGTCGATTCCTGTCGCATCCATGTCCTTGATGCGATTTTCTCCCATGTCGAGAAGACGGTCGAAGAGAATTCCTCCGCGCTTAATGAATACTCCCCACAAAGATAAAAACCCGGCATCCCCCGCCTTCTTTGCAATCAGATCGCGATATCCCTGCATGATTTCGGGGGTGGCCCAGGCTTCCTCAGTCGCAATTCTTTTGTATGGCACTTGGGCAGGCGGCTTCATCGCCTGGTTCGGGTCCGACATAGGTATCCCAACTCCGGCAAATGTCTTTTTTGCGCTCAATGCTCTGTCTTGCTTCATACAACCTCCTCAGGATCAGGGAAAGAGGTGGCATCCCCTATTCCTTAAAATTACGAGTGACGAATTACGAATGACGAATTAAAACATGCTGCACTGCTTGGGCTGCAAATCAATTCGTCACTCGTAATTCTTAATTCGTTATTTGTCCGGTCGAGCGATTCATTTCAACAAGGGCTTTGGCATAATTCGCACGAGCCTGAACTTCCGCGAACTGGGCGGATCGGAAATCCCGCTGGCGCCGTATCACCTCATAAGGGATCGAAACCCCTTCCAGCAGCCTTGCCTCTTCGGCCACGAGAGTTTCGCGGCTGAGTAATGTAGCTTTGTGTGCTGCTTCAACCTGCGATTTCGATTGGACCAAACCAATCATAGCTTTTCGAACTTCCAGTGCTATATTGTTGCGGGTGCGCTGCAGGGATGTCTCGGTTTGCCTTCTCTCGAGTTTTGCCCTGTAAATGTCCGATTCTGCAGCCCGGTTTCGAATATTCAGTGAGAAAGAAAATCCGACAGCATATTCCGGGTACTGCCAATTGCGGACCTGGCGCACAGCCTGGGATATGCCTCCCGGAAGAACAATCGGAGCGCCACTTGTCCGGATGAGCCGATCCCCATACAGACCGGAGCTGTTGAAATTAGCGAAGAAAAGGAGGGTCGGCTTTAAAAGATTTTTTTCATATCGGATCGCGATATCCTGGGTATCGAGATTGACTTCCGCCTGACGAATTTCCGATCTGTTCGCCATAGCAGCAGTCAGAGCCGTGTCCAGTTTGGGGATATCGCCATCCCTGGGATCCGGCAGCGGATCCGCAGGCACTATCCGGGCAGAATCGAGGATGGCAGCGAGATCCTTGCTGATGACGTTCTTCAGCTCCACTTCGCGCATCTGCATGGCTGCCTGAGCACCAGCCAAGTCTCGTTCCCGCGCAGCTAATTCCGAATTTGCGGTCATGACATCGAGCCCTGATGTAGTGCCTATTTCTTCTTTCTGCTGGTTGTCGTGGGAAAAACGGCGGGCGAGTTCCAGCGATTCTTCTGCTACCCGGACATTTTCGCTGGCTGCAACCAGGTCCCAGTAATTGTTTTGCGCCTGAGCCAATGTCGTATTGACCTGCAAGCGCACGACTTCGTTCATTATCTTTGTTTCGTTTTTCGCCACTTGAAGGAAGCGACGGCCGACATCGGAACCAAATCCATTCAGCAGCTGCTGTGTGAAACTCATGGAAAGCTGGGAAATAAAATTCGGATTGTAGAGGAAGTTCAATTGGCTGGAGTTCTGGCGCATATTATTAAAAGATACGCTGATGCTGGAGCCCGTCGTAAAAGCCTGCGAATATCGCGCCAGAAAAGCAGTTGAACTCGTCTGAACCTCGGGCAATCCCGAAACCACAACCGAGTTTAGGGGACTTGTCGTTCGGTCTATACTGAAACCAATGGCGAGCGAAGGATCATAGTTACCTCGAGCAATACCAAAAACCTGCCGGGCCCCGCCCGTGATTCCCGCCGAACTGAAACCGCCAACTCCGCTGGATCCTCCGACCCCTGCTCCGATCGCGCCGGCAAACAGGCTGCTGGGAATTTGCACACCGGCTCCCCCGCGGGGCGCGCTGCCTCCTTTAACCCTCAGCATATCCGTTTCCGCATAGTACGCGCTGTTGTTCGAACCAAGGATATCCAGGTTATTTTCGCTGACCGCAGTTTTCAATTGTGCCAGGGATATCCGAAGGCTGCCGCCGATAACCAAATCGCTGAGACCGGTTGAATTCTTAAGCTCCAGGCGGGGAACCTTTTGAGCCATATAAGGTTTGTAAACGCGGGGAAACAATTCTGGATTTTTGCTGAAATCACGCTGTTTCCCGATTCCCTGCGCAGCCGCTGGACGGATTAGACATGCCGCAATAAAAACCAACAAAGCTCCTGCCGCGGCAGTCCTTATTCCATGCGGCATCAGCTTTGACCAATAGAATCGATTACCGGGACGCATCAGTTTGCCTCCTTTGCGCCGGGGCTGCTAAACGGGCTTACAGGATTTTTTGAAATCTTGCCGGTCAAAGCGTCGGAATATTCGATTCTGTTTTTATCCAGCGTAATTCCTCTGGAGCGATCCATTTCCACCATCGCTTTGGCATAGGCAACCATAGCGGCCACTTCAGCCTGTTCAGCGCTATAATAATCGCGCTCCCTCAGGATCACCTGGTAGGACGTGGAAGCACCCGCTTCGAGTTTTATTTTCTCGCCTTCCCATATTTCCCGCGCCAGTGATGTTGCCTTATGCGCGGCTTCCACCTGAGCTTTGCCTTGTGCTAAGCCGATAATCGCTTTTCGAACTTCCATTGAAATGGTATTGCGCGACTTTTGCTGGTTTATTAAAAGCTGATTCGTTTCGAGTTGAGACCGCAGATTGTCGGCCTGCGCAGAACGATTCCGGAGGGGAATACTCAAGCTGAAGCCTCCGGCGTACTCGGGGTTTGATCCAGTGAAACTCTGCCCGAAAGCATCCGTCATCCCGGCGCTGCTTGTTGCGCTGGTTCCATCAAGGCCGGACCCGGCATAAAATCCAAAAACGGACAAGTTTGGCAGCAGGGTCTTTTCGGTAAAGCGCACCGAGATGTCTTGATTCTTCATATTGATGTCTGCTTGCCTGAGTTCCGTCCTGGTTTCCATGGCATTGGCTAAAGCCGCTTCAAGCTTCGGGATGTCGGATTGTTTTGGTTCCGGCATTGGATCCATAATCACAATTGGAGCGGCGTCCAATGCAGGGCTGACTATTTTGGCCAGCATGTTCTTAAGCGTGGCTTCCTGAAATTGGACGTTTGTTTTCGCCACTGTCAAATCCCTTGCTCGGGCAGCAACTTCCGATTCCGCAGAGGTCACATCGAGAGGCGACATAGTGCCTACATCGAGTCGGATTTGATTGTCTTTAAAAAGCTGTTCAGCCACAGCCAAAGAACGCTCCGCAACCCCGACACTCCGCTGCAGCGCGGCCAAATCCCAGTAAGCGTTTTCAACCGCCACAACGGTATTGATAACCTGCTGGCGGAAGACATACTCAGCAACATTGGTGTTGTTCCTGGCGACAATAATGTAGCGCTCGTTGTAGAGGCGGCCCAGTCCATTCAATACCGGCTGGTTGACCCCAAGGGCAAACCGCGTGACGGATGCAGGATTAAATCGCAGGAAATTCTGGTTAGAGCTTTGCCTTTGACCGTTCAGCGTCAAGGAGTAACTGGTGCCCGGAGAAAAAAGCTGGGCATAACTGGCCGTGAAGGCGGTATTCTGGCCAACCACTTTGTAAAGCCCGGACACGACACTTGTATTCAAAGGCGATGTGACGCGATCGTAGCTGAAATTCACGTTTAAAACCGGATCGAAGTTGCCTGAAGCTCCCACTTGCACTGAGCCCCCGCCTCCGGTGATTCCGCCGGCGCTACCGACTCCAGATCCGGCACCGGACCCGCTAAGCCCGGCCCCCAGTGCACCTGCGGTCAACCCGCCGGGGGTGGTACCCCCAGTGAAGCCGCGCGGCGACTGTCCTGCCTTGCTTCGTAAAAGGTCGGTCTGGGAAAATTCCGGGATGTAACGCTGCAGCGCTATATCCAGGTTGTTCTCCAAAGCCAATGCAATCGCATCAACAAGCTTAAGATTCAATTTTCCGTTGCTGACCAAGCTTTCGATCCTGGGCGAATTGTCCAGTACTAGTTTTGGAACAGGCCGTTCGTGATTCAGTCCGAGAATAGAAAGGAAGCCGCCATTGCCGGAATGTTGCTGGCTGTCCTGCTTATCTGTTTGTGCGAAAATGAAAGCCTGAGAAACCAGCCCGCAAATGCACAATGAAATTATTATGGCTTGCATCATAAAACTCTTTTTCATCTGTTTGTCTCCCTCCAAGGGATAATACGCGAACCTGTTGATTGTATATCGAAATGGGGCTATCGCTGCAAATGAAGAATGAAAATAGGGTAGCGTCTCTATTTGAGAATTGCATTTTTCATGTATCTCGTGATTTAAAAGCTGTTAAGATCGAACCGGGAATGCGAATTTTAAACTGATGGGTGAAGATATCTATACCCTAGGAGCCTGTCCGAGTATTAGGAGGGGTCGCGTTCCTGGCTTCGCGCGGGCAGATGCAAGGCGCCGCGACGCAGGCGATGCGGGGACATCGTCGAGGAGCGGCAACGAAGCAGATGCCCGCGCGAAGCCGGAACCCGAAGGGCG
>JAHFUH010000152.1 GCA_023265215.1 Acidobacteriota bacterium | reverse complement strand
GTACATTTCAACTTCCGCTCCCAGATCCATCGGGTTTTCCGGATCTGTTCCGATATGGATAAGCAGTTCGGCGTCTTTATGAATGTGCGGCGGGTGACCGGCGTACTGGTGAGTCCCAAGGGGAGCTTCGAATCCCGGAAGCACCCAGTGAATTATGTAGAAATTGCTCCCTTGGATGACGCTATCTTCCATTCGCACCATTACGGGCCTGCGTTCTTTCGGCCACATCTTAGGATCGTATTCGAGAAAGTACTTATCGTATTTCCCAGGCATTCTACAGCTCCTTTCTCCAGGTGTTACGGCAGCCAATCGCCAGACAGCGGCTGACGATTGGGCATTACTACGTATATAAGAACACGTGTTAATGCGAATATACAACAAAAGGCCTTCAATGATGTAATAGGATGCAGTTGTATTCGTCGGCGGGCAACCGGCTTTAGCCGGGATGTAACGCCTCAGTCACACGCGGCCCGAAAAAATTCCCGCTTTATGGCTGCCAATAGGATAGAATATCTCGGCTTAATTAAAATCGGGAACATGGGCATCTTTCCCGTATGCGGGCTAAAGGCCTGTACTCCGCAAAGGAGCGGCAATTCTTAATGGATGATTTAATATCAGCAAATTTATGGTCTCGCCCAACCCGTACCGCCATCAGTGTTTTTGCGGTCGCAATGGGCGTAATTCTCATGCTGGTCATCAACGGGATTGCAACCGGCACTCTGGATGATGCTGCCAAGAGGACAGTATCGGTGGGGGCTGATTTCATATTGCAGCCAAGTGACGCCGGAATGGTGTATGCCTTCGGCACGCCAAGCATGCCGATTAAAATAGCCGATAAAATCCGCGAAATTAAAGGAGTGGGGGCAGTAGCTCCGATTTTATCCCATCCAAACCTGGCTGAATTCAGCGTCACTTTCGGAGTCGATCTCAACAGTTATAACCAGTTGCCAGGGGCGCTTCAGATCGTGAAAGGAACCCTATCGCTCACAGGCAATGAAGTCATTGTGGACGAACTGTATGCGAGAACGCATCACGTCAAGCCCGGAATGCCGGTGACTATCGATAATCGCGAATTTACGATCAGCGGCATTTGCAGGGAGGGATCAGCCGTCCGCAAGTTTGTCCCCTTGACGACATACCAGACAATGATGGGAACGCCCGACAAGGTCAGCATGATGTTCATCAAAGCAGCCCCGGGCGCAGATCTCCCGTCTCTAGAAGCAGAACTCAGAAAAGTATTTACGGGTTGGCATTTGATTACGGCGAACGACGTCCAGCAGTTGCTTGACGGCACAAAAATTCCCATGCTGAAACAATTCACTTCCGCCGTCATTCTGGTGTCCATGCTCATCAGCTTTATGGTGATCTTGCTGGCCATGTACACCACCATATTCGAACGCACGAGGGAGATCGGAATTTTAAAATCCCTTGGCGCATCCCGTGCCTTCGTTGTCGTGATGGTACTTCGGGAATCCATCATTATTTGCATTCTCGGCGTGCTTCTCGGAACAGGCATCAGCGAAGTGATCCGAAAAGTGGCGACCACAGCCGTTCCAACGCTTAAGATTGAAATGCAGCTGAGCCAGATTGCCTTTTGCTGTCTCCTGGGAATAATTGCCGGATTATTGGGCGCAACCTATCCCGCCTACAAAGCCGCTAAAATGGATCCCGTAAAAGCTCTCAGCTATGAGTAGAACGTCAGGGCCTGTCAATATTTACTGACAGGCTCCCAGCACCCTCAATCAACCACCCTCTTCCGAATAATTTCAAATTGTAAATAACGTTTAAAACAAGAATAGGCGATAATTCAGGAGAGTGGCTGATTGGAATAAATTATCGGGAAAACAGATGACTCAATATAACATGGGGAAAATACTGGTAACAGGAGGCGCCGGATATATCGGCTCTCATACGGTTGTCGAACTGCAGCAACAGGGCTTTGAAGTCATCATTATCGACAACTTATCCAATTCACACGCCGGTGTTGTGGACCGGATTGCTGAAATAACCGGAATAAGGCCCGAGTTCCACCGGTTCGATCTGATTGACTGGAAAGAAACCAAAGCATTTTTTGAGTCCCATCGGGACCTGTCCGGAATCATCCATTTTGCCGCATTTAAAGCCGTGGGAGAATCCGTTGAAGATCCGCTCCGATATTATCGGAACAACCTGGATTCACTGATTAACATCCTGCAGGGAATGAAAGATTATAAGGTTAAAAACCTGGTTTTTTCTTCCTCGTGCACCGTGTACGGGCAACCCGATTCGTTGCCCGTGAAAGAAACATCTCCAATCAAGGAAGCATGGTCCCCCTACGGGAACACCAAGCAAATGTCGGAACAGATCCTCCGTTTTTCGGTTGGGACCTACGGATTGAAAACAATTGCACTGAGATATTTCAATCCGACAGGAGCTCATGAATCCGCGCTTATCGGAGAATTGCCGATTGGAATCCCTAACAACCTCGTCCCTTTCATAACCCAGACTGCGATCGGCAAGCGGGAATTCCTGAGAGTTTTTGGATCGGACTACGACACGCCCGACGGCACTGCTATTCGCGATTACATCCACGTAGTCGATCTGGCCAAAGCACACATAGTGGCCGTGAACCGGATGATCTCCGGCGGGACAAAATCGGATTTTGAAATTTTCAATCTTGGCACTGGAAACGGATTCAGCGTGCTCGAAGTAATTCGATCCTTTGAGAAAGTTTCCGGGAAGAAATTGAATTACCGGATTGTGGAGCGCAGATCGGGAGATATCGAAAAAGTCTGGGCGGACACGTCGCTGGCCAATGGCGAACTGGGATGGAAATCCGAAAAGAGCATTGATGAAATGATGCTATCCGCCTGGAATTGGGAACTGGCCTTAGCCAAATCCTCCGCTAAAAAATGAAACGACCATTGTTTGAGGAAGGAACGGCGGGCTCCAGGCGCGTTGGCGACTTTCTATTCTTTGCGCCTTTGCGTCTTTGCGTTATTTTTTTCGTTGCCATATTTGCGCCAATCAGTACTAAGCAAAATTACATTAACTTCATAGTTTTTCAGCTTGAATTCGAGTGCTTTGCCTCAGGATCACTGCAAAAAGCTCTTCAACCATCTCCTCGGGCAGGTTCAGCAGCTTTCCCCATTCCTTCCGCTGGAGCATCATGCGCCTTTCGCGATCGGGGTCCACGACCGGAGCGGACTGATTATTTTTCAGCTTTCCTATTTGGCGCACAATCTCGACACGGCGGGCGAGGACTGTCAAAATTTGTTTATCCCAGCGGTCAATCATGCTGCGCAGGTCATTCTTCCTTGGCCTGGGGAGACTTTCCGGACCCATCTTCCGGCGGTGCCTGCCGGCCTCTTCCCAGGCAAGATATGCTTTTTCCCCCGATATGTCGCCGCTCAATAGAAGAAGGCTTTTGTTAAACCGGCCGATTGCTTGATTGATTGATTCCTTGTTGGTTTCCAGAATGCCTTTCCAAATTCCGAAATCCGATGCCGCCAGGCGGGTCATGTCGAGAAATCCGCGTCCTGCAAGTTTATCCAGCATTGCATGTTCCGCATCTCCTGCGAGTGCAGCGTGCATCAGAGCTATGGAAATAATCTGCGGCAGATGGCTCGCCATTGCCATAATCCGGTCATGTTCTTCCGGATCGATGGTGATCGGCACCGCCGGCAGGCTCTCCACAAAATCCATCATGCCAAGCAACGCATCGTTGGGTGTGTCCGGATAGGGGCAGAGCGCGTACAGCCGTTCGCTGAACAAGAGCGGATCGGCAGCCTCCACCCCTGAGCGTTCAGATCCAGCCATTGGGTGGCCTCCGATGAAGTACCTCCCCTCGGGTAGGAGTTTCTGTGCCTCAGCCATAATCATCTTCTTAGTACTTCCCACATCGGAAACGATAGCGTTTTCGCGCAGGAATGGACGCAGCTTATCCACAATAGCCAGCACTTTATCCACTGGAGTGGCTATGATCACGATCGAACTCTGGGGCACGCAGGAGGCGAGATCATCCATTGTCCCAACCTCGTCAGAAATCCCCGCCTCCCTGACGGCGGGAAGACGATCGGGAAGATCCAGACATACAACGGAAAATTCCGGCCGTCTTCTTTTGAGAGCCAGAGCCAGCGACCCTCCGATCAGTCCGCATCCTATAATGGTGATCTTCATATCTTTCATTTACTTTGCCTTTCCAAGACGCCGGCCAATCGTTGTTGCAATAATGCGGCACCGGTTCATCAAAAGACCGAATTCTTCGAAAGCCAAAGATTGCGGACCATCCGAAAGCGCCTTGTCGGGATTCGGATGAATCTCGACCATGATGCCGTCTGCACCGGCGGCGACTGCCGCCCTTGCCATTGAGGATACGAAACGGCGGTTCCCGACTCCATGGCTCGGATCTACGATGATGGGCAAATGGGACAGATGCTTGATTACAGGGACAGATGAAAGGTCCAGAGTATTGCGCGTAGCGGTTTCAAAAGTTCTGATGCCACGCTCGCATAGAATGACATCCGGATTCCCTTCCGTCAGGATATACTCGGCGCTCATCAGCCACTCCTGGATGGTTGCGGACATGCCTCGCTTCAAAAGGATAGGCTTCCCGGCGTGTCCGAGCGCAGTGAGAAGGGGAAAATTTTGCATGTTCCGGGCACCCACCTGCAGCAAGTCCGCATATTCCGACACCGTCTCGATCAGTTCAATGGTCATCACTTCCGTCACAACAGCAAGCCCGTGCCTGTCTGCAGCATTCCGGAGCATTTTCAAACCCTCAATACCGGACCCCTGGAAAGCATAGGGGGATGAGCGCGGCTTGAAAGCGCCGCCGCGAAGAATCCGGGCTCCGCTTGCAGCTGCGAATTCGGCACTGGCCTCGATCTGCTCCTCGCTTTCCACGGCACATGGCCCGGCCATCACAGCAATTTCCATTCCGCCGACCAGACACTCTTCTCCCACCCGGACAATCGTGTTTTCCGGATGAAACTCATGGCTAGCCAGCTTATAGGGCGTGGACACCGGAACCACATCGCGGACACCCGGCATCACCGACACCGTTCCGACATCCAGCCGGATGCGATCCCCAACCACACCCAGTATCGTGTGCTCTGCTCCATCCGACCGGTGCACGACCAGGCCCGCTTCGCGTATTTTCGACTCTACGGCGTTTATCTGCGCCTCCGTTGCTTTGGCTTCACAAATGATGATCATGAAATTTCTCCTGAAACGCGAACGGCCCGCCGGATGTGCATGGCGGGCCGCTTTTTCTTTCTGGTTCGGCGAAGAAAGGAAAGACGCAGCCCTCAGGGGTCGGTCTTATATGAGTAGCAATAATAGTTGAACCCGGCTCTCATCATCTTTCTTCCCTCAGTTTCATCATATCAAAAAAGATGGCAACTTCCTCAGAAAATTAAACAGGCTGGCGTCCCTAAGGTTGTGAGAAAAAATTGAAAATTGAGGCGCGAAGCGCCGGCAATGAATAGCCCCGGCCGCAAGGCCGGGGTTAGCGATTTCGATTGAATGAGCGCTGAAAGCGCGGCACTCAAACGAAATCGCATCATAAAGTGCCGCGCCTTCGGCGCTTCCATCGTCAACAAAAACCTAATCCCGGCCTGACGGCCGGGCCTATTCACTGGCGGCCCTTCGGGCCTCTTTTGGCATCCTGAGCAATGCGGTCCAATCCAAACCCACAGTGTCACGTGTGGGTAACCGCGAGAGTGTCAGGTGTGTCCCGCAGTCAGCTATCAGCCTGAAACAGTTTCCCTGTTGATGGCTGACTGCTGACAGCTAGGTCTTCCAAAGCCGGGCGCATTCCTCGCACCTATCGATATAATCATGGCCTGCGAAAACCAGCGCTGCCAGCAATTCAACCTGCAATGCAATGACGGTTGGAAGCAATGGAGGGAGTTGGATTAGCTTGCCCAGCCGGATAGCATCTTCCAATTTCCTCATTCTTCCTGCCAGGACTATGAATTTGTCAGAGTATGTCCGGATCAGGTCCGAAGCGCGGTTGATCAATTCGGGCGCGGCCGAAGGGCTCTCACTATTTCTCTCAATCAACCGGGTCAGCCCATCGAGGCCATACAGGTTTTCAACCAAGGCGCCGAAAATTTCTATTTTCCCCGTTTGCTTGATTTGCTCCAGCCATTCTCCGATTTTTTTCCGCGCTTCAATCCCGGCGTTTCCGTTTGCTAATGCCATGAGTTTTTCATAGACATTCAGCAATATCTTACCGGCTGCAAAGGCGGCTTTGGAAGCGAGGGGCCGATCAATTTCGCCAATTGAATTCAGCAGATTTTCTGCGGATGATCGCGATGATGCTTCGTGGATGACAGTCGTCCATTCAGCGCTCGAAACCAAATCAATGGTTATATCGCTCCCTAGTTCCTGGACTCTGTGTGAAATTGTGCCTGCCGTGCATCCAAAAGCCAATTTGAATGCGGAAGCAGCTTCAGCAGAACCGGAGCTTTCAGTGATCCTATAAGAAGCGCCTATCACAAGGCCTTGCGTGACAGGAAAAATCATGGACTTCTCAGCCGCACTGATTGCTTCCCGAAGCGCGGCATTCAACGTAGCCTGAATTGCAGCTGCTGGAGGGATTCCTGTCAGTTCTTCCTGTACGATCTGCATCAATTCAGTTTCGAGCAGCAATTCGGCTGTTGCCTGATCGATGAAGTGGCAGGATATGCCCTCCTGGATCAGCGGATCGGAATGAAACAGGTATTTCTCCGCTCTCCAAATCATGCCGGAGGAAATATCTGCAATTTCCTCTGCAAGGCCGATGATACCGTCGGCATTGGTGTCTCGGCCCGTGATCCTCCCCTGAGGGAGCTGCATCAAGGCATTCAGCTTTGCGAGGTAATCGCGAGCAGCATCTTCATAAGTTGGATACGAGTTTGCCTCCATGCAAAAGCTCCTCTGTCCATCTGTGAAATGCTTTGGATATGGGCAATCTTAACACGAGCGGAGTCCACAGCAAAAACCGATCGGAGATTGAATGGAGTTATGGGGGGAATATAGAAGCTCAGGCGGTGAACAACGGGCGCGAAATACGCGGTCCGAGCGGAATTGCACGGATAATAATTATTTTATCCGCGCCGTTCCGCGCGGTCCGCGTATTTCGCGCCCGTTCTGCCACTATTGCTGGTAGATGCGGCGCATCAGGTCAGCAAATTCGAAAAAGTGCAAGGATTGAGGACCGTCGCTGAGGGCTTTCTCAGGTTCCGGATGTATTTCAACGATCAACCCATGCGGTCCCACTGCGTGAGCCGCCAGGGCCAGTGGTATGACCAAATCCCGTCGGCCCGCCGCGTGCGATGGATCCACCAGAATCGGGAGATGAGTAAGTCTTTTCAATATCGGAATCGATCCGAGATCCAGGGTGTTGCGAGTAGATGTTTCAAATGTCCGGATGCCGCGCTCGCATAGAATCACCTGGTGATTACCGCGGTCGAGAACGTATTCGGCCGCATTGAGAAGTTCCTCAATCGTGGACATCATGCCCCGCTTAAGAAGCACCGGCCGGTTTGAATTCCCGACTTCGCTCAGCAAACTGAAATTCTGCATATTGCGCGCCCCGATCTGCAGGACGTCGGCATAGCGAGCCACCGGCTCCACATCCGCCGGGGACAATACTTCCGTCACGATGGGCAGGTCATATTCCTTTCCAGCTTCGGCCAGCATCTGCAATCCCTCGAAGCCCAGCCCCTGGAAACTGTAGGGGGAAGTGCGCGGCTTGAAACATCCGCCTCGCAGCATCTGGCCACCGCATTCTTTTACGTAGCGCGCGCATTTGTGTATTTGTTCGCGTGACTCCACGGCACAGGGACCGGCGATCATCACGAAACCCGGCCCTCCGATCTTGACTCCTCGCACGGATATGATTGTGTCGTCAGGCTTCCTGTCCCGGCTCGCCAGTTTATAGCTGACCTTCTCCTTTGCTTTCGCCATAGGCTGCGATGGCGCCGGCGCGCTCTCCGCCGGGCCTTCTGCAAGGATTTCAATCCTAGGCGAAGTTTTGGAACGGCTCTGTGCAGGGTAAGACCCGAGGACCTTCAGTGAAGTTGTGGCAGAGCGAAGCTTTCCAATCGCTTCCGCAACTCTCTCTTCCGCCATGTTCCCCTCGAAATCGATGTAGAACAGGTATTGGAAAGGCATCCCCGGGATTGGCCGGCTCTCGAGTTTTGAGAGATTTATCTTGTAGTCGTGAAGCAGGCTCAAGGCCTTCAACAGAGCCCCCTCTTCGTGAGAAGTCGCTATTATCAAAGATGTCTTGCAGGGAATTCTCAGGTCGACAGTTGACGGCTTCTTGGCCAGAACCAGAAATCGCGTGAAGTTGTTCTGCTGATTTTCAATATTCCTGCGCAGAACCTTCAAGCCATAAATCCGGCCCGCTTCCTCGCTGGCAATAGCAGCAAGCTCAGGATTGTTTTCCTCTTTGACTTTTTTTACGGCCATGGCGGAATCAGCATAGGGAAGAGCCTGGCAGTTCGGCAGTTTTGAGATAAATTTCACACATTCCGCAAGCGCCTGGGGATGAGAAAGTATCTGGCGGATTCCCGTGAGCGGCGAATCTTCAATTGCCAGGAGACAATATTCAACTCTCAGAATCTCTTCTCCCACGATCGAAAGCTGCGCGCATGAGAGCAGATCGTACACTTCATTGATGCTCCCTGCGCTGGTATTCTCCACCGGCAACAATCCATAGTCCGTGTCGCCATCCTCTACAGCGTTTACAACCTGCTCCAGAGTGGGGACACCTACAAAGAAAGTGTGATCCAGGTAGGGTGAGAAATACTTGCGGCCGGCCGTTTCACTATAGGCACCCTCAATTCCCAGGAAAGCGACTCGTTTCAGATCGGGTTTGTCGTCATTCAGAAGATGCAGTTGTTGAGAACGGATTGAATCGTCGATGATCTCGTGAAACACCCTGGTTATCAGATGAGCGTCCAATCCCTGGCTGCGCCCCATCGCAATCAGTTTGTCCAGCAATTGCTCCTCTCTCAGAGCGTCCCGAATAGGCGTTCGCATTTGATCTTTCGCCTGAATTATCTGTTCCGCAAGTTTTCGACGATCCGCCAGGGCTTCAAGAATGCGTTCATCCACCGAATTTATCTCATTCCTGATTTTTTCGAGTTCGTCCATTCTCATCTCCTGAATACAATGACATCTCCGGAAAGGTTCATTGTCCCACAGCCGAGGTCAGACTAGAATAGCCAGGAGAATTCTAATGTCTTTAGATAATAAGGGAAAACCTCCCCCAGGCGCCAATGCCGCATTGGCATTAACTTATCCTGATTAATCTCTTTATCTACAGCGACCGGCAGGTCCTCGCGGCGGTTGTAGGCCCGATTTAAAAAACCTTTTTCGAGGCAGGGGAAAGAATCTGGTCGGCAGCGACACGCTGATCGCTATGATCCAGTGTTTCATAACCATCTTGGTTTCACACCGGACGATGCCTTGCTTGGAATGCGGGACTGATTTCGTTCTTCTTGCTTGATTCCCGGCATTGAAATGCCGGGCTATTTTCACCGCGTCCTTCTGGGACGCGCGCTGTACCGGCGGAGCCTTTTCGCCCCGCTATAGGCGGCGGTTTACCTTAATGCGAATCAAAAGTCCCTTAGTGTTTCAAAATCGTCTTCGAAAGGTATCAGCTTTGCGGCGTTCTTCCGGCCATTTTCTTTCACCGTT
>JAHFUH010000668.1 GCA_023265215.1 Acidobacteriota bacterium | reverse complement strand
CTGATTCAACAGCTGCTCCGGCTTCCTGTTTTTCCTGGGGGCGGGAACCGTTTTTCAGCTCCAGCAGCCGGGCTTTATAGGAATTCAAATCCGCTTTCCGCTGTTCAAGGTCGGCGGCCGTATTTTCCTTTTGCCACGCCAGGGAGGTTTCCGCCTGTGCCAGCAAGGCCGTGGCCGATTGCAGAGACGCGGTTTCCCGATCCCGTTGTGCGAGCAGCTGATCGCGGTCAAGGCGGGCGATCAGCTGGCCTTTCTTAACCGCGTCCCCTTCGTCCACCGTCCGCTCGATTAGGCGGCCCGCTGTTTTAAACGCGATGCTCACTTCCGTCAATTCGATATTTCCGGAAACCAGTATGAGGTTTTCGGAATTGCGGCTGCCGTTTTTGAAAAACAGCAAGTAAGATCCCACTGCGGCCAGAACAATCACAATTAAAAAAATGAGTCGTTTTCGCATTCCGCTCTCCAATTACTGCACGCTGATTCTTACTTTTCCCATCGCCTGTTCCAGGTCGATTCGGGCCAGATTGTAGTTGTAAAGCGCCTCTGTCTGGTTGTCGCGCGCCCTCTCCAGCCGCGCCTGCGCATCCGTCACCTCCAGGCTGTTTGCGACTCCCGCTTCATATCTTCTCTGCGCCTGGGTCAGTTCATTTTCCGATAATTCCAAGCCATCCCGAGCTACTTTCACCTGCTCCTCTGCGGAGCGCAGGCTGTCCAGCGCTATGCGCACTTCGAGTTCAATCTGTTCTTTTAGATCACCGGTTCGCACTTTTTCGGATCGGTACTGGGAACCAGCTTCCGCTCTCCGGGCGTCCCGGCGACCGCCGTCATATATGGGAATCCGCAGCGTAATTCCGTAAGTGCGGGTTGGCAGCGCATTGCTTAGTCCCGCTCCCACATCGCCATAATCACCGAATGCGGCCAGCGAAGGAAGACGTTCCATTTTTGTGGCGCTGGATGAGATGCGGGCGCTGTTTTCGCGTTCCTGCTGGGCTTTCAAGTCCTGCCTTGATGCCATCGCCTGTTCTCTTGCTTTCTCCAGCGTTACGGCGTCCGTTGGAACATAGCCCAGCTTGTCCGTCAGCTCGATCTCGACGTCGAGCCCCATATCCATTACTCTCAGAAGCCTGAGATGAGCGCTGTGGCGCGCATTCTCCGCGACGAGAAGCCGCTGTCGGTCGTTTGCAAGCTGCACCCTTGCGCGCGTAATTTCAATCCCGGTTCCAGCGCCGGCCTTCTTCTGGTTTTCCGCCTGAGTAAGAACGGCCTGCGAAAGCCTGATGTTGGCTTGCGCGGTCTCGACATCGGCTTCGGCGCGAATCGCTGAAAGGTATGCCCGGGCTACTTGTGCGGCGACCTGCTCCTCTGATGCGGATAAGTCGGATTTCGCTGCCGATACACCCTCTCTCGATGATTGAAAACGTCGAATCGAGCTGAAATCGAATATGCTTTGGGAACCCGATATGCGAGCATCCATGACGTTGAAGGGACCAACCAGCGCGGGGAAGGCAAAGGAGAATCCCTGAATAGTAGGGATGTCGAAGCGCAATCCATTGGCTCTCAGGTTTAAAGTCTGGTTTCGATAGGATAACGAAGAGTCGACATTAGGGAGCAAGGCTGCCCGCGCTTGCGCAGAACGGGAACTCGCCTGTTTCAGAGCTTCGCCCGCAAGCTGGATTTGGGCATTTCCTTTAGGGGAAATGGCCAGTTCCACGGCTCGCTTAAGGCTCAGCGCAAGATGGTTTTTCCCCGGTTCTTCGGCGGAAGCTGTTTTGAAAGATGACAGAAGCAAAAGCAGACAACAGAAATATCTCATCGACTCACCTCGACTTCATTTTCTACCACTGCCGGCGCCCGAAAGCCCCAGCTTACGAATGCAATCAGCCGCCTGGCTATCGTTAGCTGTGATTCAGGTGCGAGTTCCGGGTATGCTTCCGGCCGAATCAAAAGTGTGTGTGCCATGGCGCCGACCATGAAGTGGATTTTCCATACAAGGTCTTCCATGGTTATTTCCGGACAGGCTCGACGGGCTGCTGCCAAAAATCGACTGATCAGAGGTTGAAATAGCCGCCGTGAAATTTCCGGCAGCAGCCCCTCTGAATGCATCCTTCCCATGAATTTTACGAATTGGCGATCTTGATCGATCAGCATTGCAGGCAATATCACGGCTTCCACTAATTTATCGATTGACACCGGAAGGGGAGCGGCTTCCAATTCAAATTGATCCAGAAGATTCAGCCTCTGCTCATTTATGGGGCCGACTTTTCGCAGGATCACCTTTTCCAGCAATGCTTGTTTCGATCCAAAATGATAATGAATGGAAGCCAGATTTGCATGTGCCCGGGCAATGATCTGCCGGAGGGATGTGGCGGTGTATCCGCACTCGCCAAAAAGAAATTCCGCCGCATCCAGTAAATTATCTTTAGTGTCAGTCATTCGAATGATTAAATCATACGTTTGATTAAATACAAAATAAAATGTTCCGAGTTCCCCGTTTCCGGTTTCCAGTTGATCCTCAAATTCTATTGAGTGAGATCTGTTAGCCAGCCCAGAAACAGAATGCTTTCGAAGCGCATGTCGCGGATCAGAAAGATGAACGGACGATCTGTGTGGAAGACCGGCGGCGGAGGGGGGGGGCTCCAGAGACAGCGCCCAGGCCCCCGCCTATTTATTGTAGCGCCCACGGCTTTGCTGCCCTCTTCGTTTACTTCGCACCAAGCTTTGTGGAACACGAATGACAGGAAAAGCGAACGGGTTCCGTCCATGCCGGAATAATCTGCAGCTGGTCCAAAGGCTGCAGGCATGTCCATGACCGACAAAGTGCGGCTCAGGTCGAAGCGTGACTCCAGTTGAAACTGGGAAGGAGGATCTCAGCAGCCCAAAGCAAAAGCAGAGTTGCTGTCGACGGCCGGCCGCACATCAGGCAACTGGGCGCCTTTCACCAGGACCAGAACCGTCGAGCTTACAAACAGGAGCGCAGTGATGCTTCGAAGAAGCTGCAGGATTCGAATAGGTTTCAAGTGACGTCCAGCCGCTGACGAACCTTGTCAGCGTGCGTCAGCGGCCAATTTAAAATAATTTTCTAGTCCTTATACGGTTCCGGTGGCGGAGGTTGCATCGTGTTGATGGCGTACTGGCTGTAAGGCATATGATACGTCGTCGGCTTGTCGGGCTTGTTCAACGGATTCCCCCGGATGCTTGCGGCCACCGGTTCATCTTTCCAGCCCTTTTCGTAAG
>JAHFUH010000667.1 GCA_023265215.1 Acidobacteriota bacterium | reverse complement strand
TTTAGAGCGGCGCCTGACCATTGCAATCTCTGCGATCAGCTTATTATAAAGCTTCGGTCATTGATTCCAAACTTGACTTTACTCCAGGAATGCAACTCACATTCATCTGGCGGTTCAAAGCTTGCCCGAGGAGCTTAGGAGGTTTATACAATTGAAAGAATAGTGTGAATTTATAGCGATTGCAAGATAACTGCTTCAATACCTGTTAAATACATCGGATGATTGTAGAAGGTATTAGTAGATGAAAAAAGAGCTTGATTACATTAAGGCAAATTATGCTCCGGCCGTAGCCATGCGCCATCCGGAAATAGGGTCCGCCATTTGCTTCTATCTTGCAGGCATGCGTTAAGCTAAGCCTCATTTCCGGAGCGCTGAAAGCGCGGTACAGCAAAGCACAGGGCGGAAGAGCAAGCGAAGCGAGCTCTTTCATCCTGGGCTTTGGAGCAGAATAGCGTTAAGCCCTGTAAGGGCGAAACAGATATATACTACCGGCCTCGCACTTACAGGGCTCTCATATTTTCCTTCCTAACCCAGGGTTTCGGCCGCATTGCGGCCTTCACCCTGGGCTGTGCTGCTTCGCGCTTTCAGCGCTGCGGAAAAAACCTTAGCTTGACGTGCGTGCCTTACGGGGCTTCTTAGGCACGTGCCGTTTATTCCTCTTGCGGCGTTTGTCCGCAAAGCATTTCATCCAGCACTTCACGCACCTTTGATTTCAATTCGGCGGCTCTCATTGGCTTCGATATAAAATGCACCCCTTCATTCAATACACCATGGTGCACAATCGCGTCATCTGTATAGCCTGACATGAACAGAACGCGTAAGCCAGGCTTGATCCGGGCAAGATGGTCTGCCAATTCGCGGCCGCTCATTTCCGGCATCACAACGTCGGTTACAAGCAGCTGGATTTCACTTGAATGCTGCTCACAAATGGCTATCGCCTCGCTGCCGCCTGCTGCATCAAGCACAGTGTAGCCGGCTGAAATCAGAATTCGCCTGGCGAGGTTGCGCACCGACGCTTCATCTTCTACGAGCAGTATGGTTTCGGACCCGGTCCGTTGTTTTTCCTCTCGCGCCGGCCGGCGTATTGTCTCTTCAATCGAGGTTGCTCTCGGCAAGTAAATCTTGAAGGTTGTCCCTAATCCCGGCTCGCTGTATGCCCAGATATTTCCGCCGCTTTGTTTGACAATCCCGTAGACTGTTGACAATCCCAGTCCTGTGCCTTTGCCCTTTGGCTTGGTAGTGAAAAAGGGTTGGAATATCTGCGTTTTTGTCTGATTATCCATGCCCACGCCGGTGTCGCTCACAGACAGCAGGACATAGTGTCCTGGCTTTGCCGAAGTGTGCGTGCCGGCGTATTTGTCGTCTAATTCGATGTTCGTTGTTTCAAGAATCAATTTGCCGCCCTGGGGCATGGCGTCTCGCGCATTAACCGCCAGGTTCATGACTACCTGTTCGATTTGGCCCGGGTCTGCCGTTACTTTCCCCAAATGTTCCCCTGGTTTGAAAATAAGGTTAATATCCTCACCCAGTAATCTCATCAGCATACTGCTCATATCCTGGATAATTCCGTTCATGTCGAGGACTTCAGGTTTCAGTACTTGTTTGCGGCTGAATGCCAGAAGCTGATGCGTAAGTTTCTCTGCCCGGCGGCTGGCCGCCAGGACCTCATTGAGATCCTTCTTCAACGGATCTTCTTCCTGCATTCCATTTTTGACGAACTCAGTGTATCCGGTAATTACGGAGAGCAAATTATTGAAATCATGTGCCACGCCTCCGGCCAGCAAGCCCACGGACTCCAGCCGCTGGGCAAGGCGAAGCCGTTCTTCGGCATTTCTCCGATCGGTCTGATCGACCAGCACGCCTGCCATGCCAACGCAGCCACCGTTTTCAATCACTGCCCGGCCGGATGTTCGAAAGTATCGCATTTTGCCTGACTTCTCGAACGCGCGGAATTCCGTCGGGGCAACTTCGCCGGCCAAAGCTTTATAAAAATTCTCTATTGCGATAGACAGATCTTCGGGGTGTACGAATTTGCTAAAGGGAGAGTTATCGAACTCCTCAACGGTATAGCCGTATTTGGCAATGGCAGGACTCACATATACAAATCGGCCCTCGACATCGAGAGAAAAGACAACATCATCCAGATTTTCAACCAATTCCCGGTATCGCCGTTCGGATTTCTCCAGTTCTTCAAGCACACGCACATTTTCCAGAGCAACGGAGGTCGCGTCCGCCAGAGCCTGCAGGATGCGCAAATCTTCATCGGTGGCGCGATATTTTCTTGCCCAGTAATTCCCAATAGCTCCGATGGGATTATTCGCACGGATCGGCACCATAGCCAGGCTTTTCACAAACGTTGGCTGGTACGCCTCATGCGGGATGCGATCGTCCTGATAGATATCCTCTATAACCACAGACTTCTTATGAATCATGACCCAGCCGCTTATGCACGCGGTTATTGGAAATTTCTTTCCCTTCCACAATGGCCCAATGGCATCTTCATCCGTGTAGTGGCATTGATCGCCATCTTTGAAAATGAAAGAGGTGCCGTCAGAACTGGCGAGTGCGCGTGCTGCCTTTCGAACAGTATCCACGATTTCTTCGGTGGTACGAGCCTTGGAGAGATCTTGGACTACTTGAGCCAGGCGCTCGATCCGATCGCTAAAATGGATTAGTTCATTCTCCACGTGCTTGCGCCGGGAGATGACATCAAATACGGCGACAAAATGGTCTTTTTGAGGGCTATAGACGGAGACATCGAACCATTCACTGAGCGCCTCAACAAACATCTCGAACCTCTCCGTCAACCCTTCCTTTGCGACCCTGCCGTAAATCTCGAATAGCTTTGGGTCGGATGCCTGAATGCCCGGGATAATTTCCGAGACTTTTCGTCCGATGACTTTGCGCAATCCTGTCAGATTCTCAAATGCTGGATTTGTTTCCAGATAAATAAAGTCAGCCGGACGACCGGCTTCATAGAGCATCCGGCAATATGCGATTCCGGAGCCTGTGTTATTGAATAGCGATCGATAACGATGCTCGCTTGCCCGCTCCGCTTCTTCGGCTCTCGTCTTTGCCAGTGCTACAGCCAGGTGAGCGGCCAATCGCTCGTAAAGCGCCAGGTTTTCCGGCGTAAACTGTCCCCGGCGGTGGTCGTTTAACTGAAGGAGTCCTATGCACCCTTCACTGGATCGCAAGGCGATGACCGCCACAGACTCGTAGCCTTCACCATTGCAA
>JAHFUH010000151.1 GCA_023265215.1 Acidobacteriota bacterium | reverse complement strand
TCCACCTGTTTCGTCGTGATTAGGACTATCTTCTCAGTTTCCGGGAAGATGGCCGGCATCACGAACACCACGGTCTCCCTCAAAACGACCAGGGTCTTTGAGACGTAGAAGCGCTTCTCAGCGTTCGCCCTGGGCTTTGCTATTCCGCGCTTTTTGCTCATCATGCATTGACTCGCACCCCCGATTGCAACCAGCCCGGAGCCCTGTTTGATTGCTTGATATTTAGGCATGCATGTATGTATGATGTGTATAGCCCCTGCAATGTTGGTGATGGCAGCGATTTATTTGAGCCAACATTCTATTTGAATGGGTGTTCGTGTCACGCGGCTGTGAGCGAGCTTTTCCTTCGGGAACTTGCTTGCCTGATGCCGTGTGTAGAGCGCCCCCTTGTTAACAAGGTTCAAATGGATTAGCCACACGGCGGCGCGGGGGCGTTTTTTTTTGCGCCTGGAGCTTGCAGCCTAAAGTTTTGAGTTCAATAGCCTAAAACCTCAGAGTGTAGTCGAAAAGAAGATTCTTAATGCGCACACTTTTTATTGGCGATGTGTTTGGGAAACCCGGCAGGAGGCTGCTCCTTGAGAAGCTCCAGGGCATCCTGCACGAGCACCGCATTGATTTCTGTGTGGCGAACGTAGAGAATGCCGCCGCCGGATTTGGTGTTACTCCCCAGATTGCCGATGAGCTTTTAAACTGCGGGGTAGACCTGCTCACATCCGGGAATCACATATGGGACAAGCGCGCCATCATTCCGTATCTTGCAGACCAGCCCCGCCTGCTGCGCCCTCATAATTACCCTCGAGCGAATCCTGGAACCGGCATTTTCATAGGCGACACCAGGTGCGGTGTGCGGGTAGGAGTACTGAATCTCCAAGGGCGGGTGTTTATGGCAAGCATTGACTGCCCATTCACAACAGGACTGGCCGCAGTGGAGCAAATCCGAAAGCAGACGCCGGTTATTCTGGTGGATTTCCACGCGGAAGCAACTTCGGAAAAACAGGCGATCGGCTGGTTCATGGACGGACAGGTCAGCGCCGTCATCGGCACCCACACGCATATTCAAACTGCAGACGAGCGCGTTTTGCCCAAAGGGACCGCCTATATCACGGATATCGGGATGACCGGTCCCCACGATTCTGTGATTGGATCCATTCCGGATCTTGCCCTTGATCGCTTTTTGCGGCAAATGCCAATCCGTTTAGAGCCTGCTTCGGGAAATTTAAGAATATGCGGGGCTATCGTGGAGATTGACGAAACGGATGGCCGCGCCCAGCAGATTCAGCGCATCAACCTTCCCTTTACGCTTTAAGCTATCAGCATTCAGCCATCAGCCAAAACAGAGATCAAACGATATAGATATGTTTATTGCTGATTGCTGAAAACTGATAGCTAAAAAAGCCGTTCGAGCAAGGAAACGCAGGCCAGCGACCGCCGCCCGACAGATTCATCCAGCTTCTTGAGCTCATTTCTTGAGCGCTGCCAGTCGTCTGCCAGGCTGAGAGCCGCTAAAATGGCCACTTTAAGCGTGTCCACAGCTCCGGTGGATGCGGCGATTTCGCGCATGCGTTTGTCCAGCAGGGCACACAGATCTTTGAGCTGCTCGGGGTCGCCGGTGGTTCGGAGCGCGTACTCACGATCATAGATTTTCACTCGGACAGAGCTGCCTTCCGGCCGTTCGCTCATACGCATCACCCGTTTCGCGTTTCCGGTTTCCCGTTTCCGGTTGCGTTTTAACGGGAAACGGGAAATGGGAAGCGCGAAACCTTATTAGCGCGCTTCCAGACTCGCAAGAAGATTCAAAGCTTTTTCCACGCGCTCACGCAACTCTTCGCGCTCTTTTTGAAACTGCGTTAAATTGTCTCGAGCCGCGGATTCCTTTTCATGCAGGCTTCCGATTTCCTCCTTCAAACGTTGATTCTCGACTCGAAGAGTTTCGCTGTCCCTGCGAACGGTCTTGAACTCCTCGACCATGCGAAAGATCTTATCTTCCAGGTGACCGAACTGTTCCAGACCCGATGGTTCCTTCTGAGATTTGCTTTCATTCATATGGATCTAAGCCCCACTCCATAAGTTTTATGAATAAATGACAAGATAGTATCGATGAAATCCTGCACGCGGTCAACGGTAAGGGTTTTTTCACGATCCTGGAAGGTCAGGCGCAAAGTCAGGCTGACTTTGCCCTCCGGAATCTTCTCGCCTTCATATACATCAATAAGCTGAAGCCGGACCAGCTCGCAGATCCCAAGCTGCAAAATTCCCTTGTGGATGGTTTGAAACGCAAGGTCCCGGCTCACGACTATGGATATGTCTCGCTCCGCCGAAGGATACTTGGGAAGAGGGTCATAGGAAGGAGGCGCAAAGGCAAATTTCTCGATACACGCAAAATCGATTTCGGCAAGATATGCCGGTTGTTTGAGTTTGTACTTCTCTTCAAGAGAAGCCGATAGAGACCCAAGCACTCCTGCTGTTTCTTTCCCAATTTTCAATACTGCAGATTCCGCGGGATTCAGCCAGGGGATTTTTCCTGCCGGCTCGATCTCGAAAGAAGGGACCCTGACGCCCTGCAGGAGCTTGCTGAGCACTCCTTTTAGATGAAAAAAATCAAAGCTTGCCGATGGGTTTTTCCAATTCTGGTCTGTGAAGCCGCCTGTGCCCAGAATCCCCAGCACATTGCGCTCGAATGGAACTCCATCGCTTCCAAGGTGATAAACTTTCCCCAACTCAAACAACCTTACCAGGCGCTGGCCGTAATTAAAATTTCTCTTTGCGGACCGCACAAGACCGGCAGCAAGCGATGTGCGCATATATTGCGTGTCTTCAGTAAGCGGATTCCTGACCGCCGCGCGTTCACCCTGGAGCGGAGGAAATTCAAGGTGATCCATCTCGTTTGCAAAGCTAAGGTTGATTGCTTCATTGTACCCCTGGCTCGAGATTATCTCCCGTATCGAGTTCTCGAGTCTGTAAACCGGCGAATGAATCCCGATGGTTTTGCTGGGCGGCAGAGTGGCCGGGATATTTCCATAGCCATAGAAGCGCGCCAGCTCTTCAATTAGGTCCGCTTCCAGCTCCATATCCGCACGGTAGGTTGGGCAGGTTACGAGCCAGGCCTTTTCGCCTTCGGGCGCCAGATCGAAATTCAGCCGCCGGAGAGTTGATTCGATGAATTCGCTTGTCAGATCTGCGCCTAGAAGTGCTTTTGTGTTTGCCTGCCGCAAAGTAATGCGGACCGGATCTTTTTTCCTGGGATAAATATCCTGCAGGCTTCCGGCGATTTTGCCGCCGGCGAGCTGTTCGATCAGGCTGCAAGTGCGAGCAATGGCGGGCACAGTGTTATCCCAGTCGGCGCCGCGCTCGAATCTATAGCTCGCTTCCGTCGACAATCCGAGTTTTTTGGATGTGCGCCGGATGGACGCCGGGCCGAAATAGGCGGATTCAATCAGAACCCTGGTAGTGGACAGCGATATTTCTGAATTCATTCCTCCCATCACGCCGGCGATTGCCACCGGCCCTTCCCCGTCATTTATCATCAGCATTTCGCCGTCCAGCTCCCGTTCCATGCCGTCAAGAGTCTGGAACCGTTCTCCCTGCCGGGCTCGCGCAACCACAATTTTCCCCTTGCGCAGCACGTCGTAATCAAAAGCGTGCAGAGGATGTCCCATCTCCAACAAAACATAATTCGTGATATCCACGACATTGTTCAGTGGACGCATGCCCGCAGACTCCAGGCGCCGCTGCATCCAATCCGGCGAAGTCCCGACTTTAATCCCATCCATTACAAGCCCGACATACCGGGGGCACAATTCTTCGTCCCGTATCTCGATTGCATAGGGGATTCTGTCGGAGGGGATCGACAGCTTCGCCTGCACGGTGGGCCATTTCAGCGGCCGACTGTAAAGTGCGGCGATCTCGCGCGCCATCCCGATATGGCTCAGACAGTCCGGCCTGTTTGAAGTGACCTCTATTTCGAGCACATGGGTCCCGTGAACTTTAGTCATGGACTCTACGAGAAGCCCTATCATGGACAGATCTTCCTTCAGCTTTTCCGGGCTTTCACGTATTTCCACATATTCCTGAAGCCACTCGATGCTGATTTTCATTGGGGAAAACTCCTGACTAAAATTGTCTCAGGAACCTGAGATCATTTTCGAAGAAAAGCCGAATATCGTCGACGCCATGTTTCAGGATTGCAACACGGTCGATTCCCATGCCCCATGCAAAACCCGAATAGCGGGAATCATCAATGCCGGACATGCGCAGCACCTTGGGATGAACCATTCCGGCGCCGAGGATTTCCACCCAGCCGCTCTGCTTGCACGTTGGGCACCCTTTACCCGAGCAGAAAATGCAGCTGATGTCCACTTCAGCGCCCGGCTCGACGAAAGGAAAAAATCCGGGTCTCAATCGCATCCGGATATCGGAATGAAACATCCGCTTCAGGAATACGTCGAGCATTCCCTTCAAATCGCCCATCGTAATGCCTTCTTCAATAACAATCACATCCACCTGGTAGAACATTGGAGAATGGGTGGCATCAAAGGGATCCCGGCGATAAACCTTTCCGGTGCTGATGGCTCGAATCGGCGGCTTTAATTCTTCCATTGCATGCACCTGCACTGAAGAGCAGTGAGTACGCAGCAGCACGGAATCATCGAAATAAAATGTATCCTGCGCGTCTCTTGCAGGGTGATTCCGGGGCATGTTTAGTCCTTCGAAATTGTAGTAATCGCGTTCAATTTCAGGCAGATTAAAAATCTGAAACCCCATGCTGACGAAGATCTGCTCAATTTCCGATTGCAGGCGCTTTATTGGATGGATACTCCCAAGGGCAAACGGAAATCCCGGCCGTGTAACGTCTATCCGCTGAAGCTTTGTGGAAGCTTCAGCCGCTTTGGCCTCATCGAGGCGTTCTTGGAGTTTCTTCTCCACAAGGGCGCGCAGCTGATTCATTGCCTGCCCAAATGCAGGCCGCGCTTCCTTGGGCAGATCGCGCAATTTCTTCAGCTCGGTCGTGATGACGCCGCTTTCCCGTGCGAGGTACTTGTCTCTTACGGCCTTCCAGCTTTCCATGCCGTCGATTGCAGCCAGATCTTCCTCAAAAAGCCGCCGCAGGTTGTCGATGGATTCACTCATAAAAGCCTCATGGTTTCCCGTTCCCCCTTTTCCCGTTTAACTGCTCTTAAAAACGGGAAAAGGGGAACCCTTAAAAACAAACGCCCGGCGTGGCGGAGCACCCGGGCGATATTATCCGAATTCGCAAAGCCGAAATTTTCAGGCAGCCACCAGTGCCGCTTTTGCACTCTCAGTGATCTGCGTAAAAGTCTCGGGATCTTTAATGGCGATTTCCGCGAGGACCCGGCGGTCCAGGGCGATGTTGGCTTTTTTCAGGCCGCTCATGAATCGGCTGTAGGAAATATTATTTTTTCGGGCAGCCGCACCGACGCGAATAATGAACAGGCCGCGGAAATCCCTCTTCTTGGTCCGTCTGTCGCGATAAGAGAAACGAAGCGCGCGATCGACAGACTCTTTAGCTGACCGATGCAATTTGCTCTTGGTCAGACGATAACCTTTTGCCAGCCCCAGGATTTTTTTTCGGCGCTGGACCCGTTTGTTCCCTCTTTTTACTCTCGGCATTTCTCAACTCCAGATTTCGTTCAGAAAATCAGATGTTCAGCATCCTCTTTACACGTCCTTTATCCGCCTTACTTACCAGGGCACTGTCGACCAGCTTCCGCACCCGTTTGCGAGGCTTTTTGGTAAGAATATGGCGCGCATGGCTATGACGACGCATAATCTTACCCGTCCCCGTTACTTTGAAACGCTTTGCTGCGCTTTTGCATGTCTTCCGTTTCACAGAGATTCTCCCAAACTTAAATGAATATAATCAAATCAGAAGCCAGAAGCCGGAAGCCAGAACAGCCGGTGCATCTCGACAGAAATTCTGGCTTCTGGCTTCTGGCTTCTCTAATGTTTTTTCGGAAGGAATATTGCCACCAAGGAATATCCTTCCATTTTGGGCGGCCGCTCTACCTCAGCGATCTCGCTCAACTCCTGGACCAACTTGTCCATCAGTTTGCGTCCCAGTTCCTGGTGCGTCATTTCTCTCCCACGAAAAACAATGCATGCTTTCGCCTTGTTTCCTTCCGTCAGGAAACGAAGGATGTTGTTTTTCTTGAATTGGAAATCGTGTTCTTCGGTTTTTGGCCGGAATTTGACTTCCTTCAAAACAACTTGTTTCTGGTGCTTTTTCGCTTCGTGGGCTCGTTTGCTCTTCTGGTACTGGAACTTGCCGTAATTCATAATCCTGCAAACGGGAGGATTTGCCCCCGGCGCCACTTCCACGAGGTCCATCTCTTTGGACTTGGCGATTGAGAGGGCTTGTTCCGGCGTCATGACTCCAAGCTGTCCGGCTTCTTCGTCCACTACCCGGATTTCTTTTGCTCGGATCATCTCATTGATACGAACCCGCACTGGCTTGCCTGTGGTGATTGGCGACCTCCTTTTGTAGAAACCGGCTTATTTAAGGCTTCGCTGCCCTGGCACTGACTAATTCCTGAATTTTCTGCAAAAAACTTTCCAGCGGTTGAGCGCCCTCATCCCCGAGGAAACGGTTGCGTACGGAAACTTCTCCGGAACTCGCTTCCTTATCCCCTATCACCAGCATGTAGGGAATCTTTTTCGTTTGAGCTGCGCGAATCTTATAGCCCATCTTTTCGTTTCTATCATCGATTTCCACCCGAAGATCGGCGGCAGCCAAACGCTTCTGCACCTGCCGGGCATATTCGTGGTGGCGTTCCGAAATCGGTATGACCACCGCTTGAACGGGCGCCAGCCATATCGGGAACGCACCTGCATAGTGCTCGATGAGAACTCCCAGGAATCGTTCAACCGAACCAAGAAGAGCTCTATGTAGCATAACGGGCTGGTGAGCCAGTCCGTCGGAAGCTATATAGGATAAATCAAATCGCTTTGGAAGGGTAAAATCAAATTGCACCGTGGACAGCTGCCATGGGCGACCGATCGCATCAATCAGCTTAACGTCGATTTTGGGACCGTAAAATACGGCTTCTCCCTCCATCCTGGTCCATTCGATCCCCCTGTCGCGCAAAGACCGGGTGAGCGCTTCCTCCGCCATCTGCCAATCGTCCTCGGTTCCGGCGTAATCTTCCTTTTTTGATTCATCCCGCACGGAGAGCTCGACCTTGTATTGGTCGAAACCGAAGCTATTCATTATAAACAAAACCAGATCCATAAGGGCGGAAATTTCCTCATAAACCTGCTCACGCGTGCAGAATATGTGCGCATCGTCCTGTGTAAAGCCGCGGACGCGCAGCATTCCGTGAAGAACACCGCTTTTTTCATAGCGATACACAGTCCCGAATTCCGCGAACCTCAGCGGCAGGTCACGATAACTCCGCATCTGTGATTTATAAATCTGAATGTGACCGGGGCAGTTCATCGGCTTGATAACGAACTCTTCATCATCGATCTTGAACACGTACATGTTCTGCCGATAGTACTCGTAATGGCCGGATGTTTTCCAAAGGACATCCCGCGCCACGTGAGGGGTCGTGACAAACTCATATCCACGACGATAGAGCTCCTTGCGCAGGAAATCCTCGATGATAAGCCGCACCCTGGTTCCTTTGGGATGCCAGAAGACGAGTCCCGGACCGGCTTCTTCCGAAATGCTGAACAGGTCGAGTTCCCGCCCGAGTTTCCTGTGATCCCGCTTTTTAGCCTCCTCCAGCTGCTTCAAGTAATCCGCAAGCTCTTCGGAAGTGAGGAAGGCGGTGCCATAAATGCGCTGCAACTGCTGGTTGTGCTCGTCCCCCTTCCAATAGGATCCTGCAATATTGAGGACATGAAAGCTTTTCGGATTGATAAGGCCGGTAGAACAGATGTGCGGTCCGAGGCAGAAATCGACGAGATCACCCAGGCGATAGCAGGACAGCTGTTCGCCGGCTTTCTCCTGGATCAACTCCACTTTTAGATGCTCGCCCCGCTGAGTGAAATACTCGATCGCCTGATCTTTTGAAATTATGGAAGGCTCGAAGCTCAGGTTTTGATCAATGAGTTCTTTCATCTTTGCTTCGATGGCGGCGAGATCCGCCTCGGCAAAGCCTTGGGCGTGCTCAAAATCGTAGTAGAAACCGTCGCTGATAGCGGGACCGATCCCAAGGTGCGTGCCGGGAAAAAGATTGCTTACAGCCGCAGCCATCAGGTGAGAAGCACTGTGGCGATACACTTCCAGTGCGGCGCCTTTATCGGCTATCTCCCCAATTTTTCCATCCGCGTATATGACTCTCAACGACATATTTAATAAATCCACCCCTGCCCTTCAGATCCGAGGACAGGAAATTGGATCCTTCCTGGTCATTAAAAAACGGTGCACTGGGCAGGAAAAGAAAATTGGATTCGCCGTGCAGTGTCCATTAGGCCATTCATCCACGAGGAGCGCCATTCTGGTAGGCGCGAGCGGATTTGAACCGCTGACCCCTTCCGTGTCAAGGAAGTGCTCTCCCCCTGAGCTACGCGCCTAAAAAATAAGGACTTAAACTACCAGAAAGGTCGAAATAGTGTCAATACTATTTGCTGCCGGCTAAGCCGCCTTCTTTGCGGGCGCTTTCTGCTTGGACAAAAGCTCCAGAGCTTTATCAATCTGAATCTTATCTATCTTTTCCTGGAATTGCCGGTATTTCGCCACATCATCCTGATCGTCGTAATAGGATTCAACCATCAGGTCTTGACGCTTGTCTTCATCGGGAACAACAACATCCGGCATTATCCCGGCATTGCGAGCCGTCTCGTCCTGAATAACTTTCCCGCTGGGTGTGTAATATTTTGCCGTGGAAAGAATGAGGATTGCTCCGCTCTTCAGCTGAACAGTTTTCTGGGCAGAACCCAAGCCGAATGACTTTTCACCTGCCAGGGTCGCCCTCTTAAGGTCCTTCAACGCGCCGGCGGCAATTTCCGCCGCTCCTGCTGTGGAACCATCAATCAGAACAACGACCGGAAGATCCGTGACAAACTTGTCGGGCTTTGCCTCGACTGCCAAGACCTTTTCTCCTTGCCGATTCTGACTGAAATAAATGAGCCCGTCCTGCAGGAAGAAATTGGCAAGGTCCGCCCCATTTTCCACTTCCCCGTCCGCACAATCCCGCAAATCCAAAAGAATCTTTTGGGCACCTGCCGAAATGAGAGTCTTCAACTTGACTTTGACCTGTTCGATTGAAGAGCCGGCCAGCGTCGGAACGCCAAGAAAACCTACGCTTCCGTCAAGCATTTTGGATGTCACCAGGTTTGCAGCCGGAGACTTAACCGGCAACTCAAAATCGAGGGTTTTGGTCTTGGAAGCCCTGAATATGGTTACTTTTATCTTCGATCCCGAGGCGCCATGGAGCAGGCTGTCCGCTTCAAGAATGCTCCTGTCTTCGACGTTCTGACCGTCTACCGAAATCAGATAATCCCCCGGTCGGATGCCGGCCTCGGCAGCCGATCCGTCGTGCTCGCAGGAAACAATGTATATAACGTCGGATCTCTTTGAAAGAGCTATGCCCACACCTGCTTTCGCATTGGCCTTGCTCTTTTGAATCGCCTCGTATTGCTCCTTTGAAAGGAAACTGCAATACGGATCCAGAGCGTCTATCAAACCCCGCATCGCTCCCTCTTGAACCTTACTCATGTTGGGAGCTTCAAC
>JAHFUH010000150.1 GCA_023265215.1 Acidobacteriota bacterium | reverse complement strand
GCTTATCAAGGCTATCAAAGCCATGCTCTGACTTCAATGGCTAATTCAATTCAAGATAGCTAATTGGATGTAATTGCATTGTTTATTTATAGTGCTTGGGTTTAACGCGCGAAAAAATACAAGGATTGATGTATTGCGCAATCTACGCCTGGCGATGATATGGGCGTTACTTAGGAATGCAATTTAGGTTTCAATGCAGAGATCATTGTCTGTTGTTTCTGGTTCATGGCTTTGGTTTGCTGATCAAGAAAATGCAGCGCTTCGGATTCAGCGAATTTTAATGGAGTCACGGACAGATCGCCTCACCGTATTCCGAATCCACACATTAACCTTGAGTTTGCGAGCCACATCGGGCCAGAACTCCTTGAGTATGTCGAAAGCAGCCTCGGATGCGATATTGATTCCGAAGTCGGCAAAATTACCCTTGAGGCTCACATCCGCTCCGACTTTGGAATAATAGGCGCTGGATATGGATGTTGAGATCAGGGTTCCCAATAATCGGGATTCGTTAAACTTTGGTTTTCCGGAATCGGATCGTGCAACCACTATGCGGGTAAGTGAGTGCGCTAGGCGTTGGCTCACAGAGCCGTGATCCAGCGGAATATAGCGGGGATCCTCGTGAAAAAGCGTTGGGAATAGGAAGCCGTTAAAAAGAACAAAATTTGTTTCGTCGGCTGCATTCATGCCGTATGTGCTGAAATAGCCGGAAGCCCCGACCCCGAGATAACGCCGATCCGCGAGCGCCGCGGAGATGCCGGAATCGAGCAAGAGTGATACGTGCGTCCCCCAGTGAATCATGTCGCGTTCGAAAAGCTGAAATTTTTCCTTGTTACTCAACGGCCGCCAGTTATCCGATGTAAGTTCAATCAGGTGGGGCTTGTCCTTGGATCCCTGGTTAGAAGGTGCGGCCGTTTGCTGCCCGTTTGCCCGAAGAGGAATTAGAACGCACAGGATTGCAGTGGCTGCTTTCCACATGATGGCTTTTATAATATTTTTGACTGCCGGCCGCAACTTTAATTATAAATAGCTCAAAATGATTTCTATGCTCTATCTGCACTACGAAGTCTATGACCCAAACCCGGAGAGCGAAGGAAACGGCAATGGCATTCGGATCCTACCGTGACCAGTGTCGTTGCGGCAGCAGGAAAAACCCGGTGCATTGAAATTGACCACATGAATTTGTCTCCCAAAGAAAAACGGGCCTTTTTCGCAAGGAATGACATTTATTTTCTGGCAAATTCTTCCTTGCAGGATATATGCCAATTACGGCTTCCTGTGAGCATATTGGCAATTGTCTGCAGTGAAATGACTTGCACCAGCACTCCCCACTGGCGAGGTGGTTGGGATTGTCTCTTGAGCCATGGCACAAATTGCCTTGTGGGCAATTATTAACACAATAAGCATTATGAAATTGTGACAAAGAAATAAGGATGACGTATTAGATTCATCTGCAGGCCAAATTATCTCGCCCGGAGATTCGAACACATTCTATGCTCGCGCGAAGCCAGGAATGCGGCCCTCCTAATGCTCGGACAGGCTCCTAGAGCTTGGGGAATGACATGGGCTTCTGCGCCGGCGAACGGATTCTTGATAGCTTGAATCATGATTGAGTGGGGACTGAAAGGGGGCATGCCAAACCGCGATTCGGCATGCCCCCTGGTTGCAAAGCGGTCGTTAGACTTTAGCGGCGGCGGCCATGATAGCCTCGGCCGCCAATAATCACACTCGGGCCCACGAAGATCCTTGGACTATAGCCGTAGTAGCCGTAATACCCATAGTAGGGATAGTAATAGGGGTAAGGCTCGTAGTAATAAGGCGGTGGATACGCTTGCACTGTGCTGTAAGTTCGGGGCGCGTTGCGTCGCGTATCGGCGGCATTGCTGTAGTCCGCTTGATTGACGGGCATGAACGCCTGCCAGCTTTGCTGAGTGGAGATTGCTACAGGATCCTGCAAACGGAAAGTCAACAGCGTTTCGGGATAAAGCTCTGTAGCGCGCCCGCGAGTGCTCAAAACGCCCGCAATGCCGGCGACAGCGCCGGCTGCAGCGCCAATGGCTGCGCCTTCTCCTCCCCCGGCTGCGGCGCCGATAACCGCCCCAATGCCTGTTGTAGTCCCGATCCCAACCGCATCATGTTCCCGTGAGGTTCCGGCAGAGCTCTGTACAAGCTCGGTGCGCATGGGCATTTGAGCTCCATCTACGGCTACAAACTGCTTTAATTCCACCGCCATCTGCGATACGCCCTGAACACGCCCTGCCTTTTGGGACTCGGCGACCTGCCCAAACACTGTCTGGCCGCGCCGGGCGACTACCCAACCCTGAGCGACAAGCGGCTGGTCCAGAATCGCCGTAAAACCATCGCCTGCCTTGTTGCGGTCGCTTGAAAGCAAATCGGTAAGCCGGACCATTATCAGAGTTCCTGCAGGCAGGACAAGCTCGGGCGGCGCCATCTGATTTCCAGCAGGTGCGACCTGAGAATACCTTGGAGGATTAGTTGCTGCAGGGCTTCCGGGCTGATCTTGCGCTGCCGCGAAAGCCACAGTGCAGAGAACCGCTGTTATCATTAAAGAGAAAATGGACCGGATCTTCATAAATTCCTTCCTTCCTTGCCTTAAAACCAAAACTCTCAAATCAACCTCAAAAGATTAGATTGATCACAGGCCAATAAGTTTCATTGCATATTTGAGGAATCCGATTGGCTATTCCGAAATTGGGGCTCCAAAGTAGACGCGGCGTCCCGCCGCGTCTACTTTAAAACCAATGCGATGTCGTTTTACATATGAACGCATCAGTAATTCCAATTGAGTCTGGGATCATAGCCTGATATTTTCGGAAGCTGAATGACAGAAAAAACGGCGGACTATTATTGGGGTCTGTTTTCCCTTAGCGGCATGGATATTCACCGCTAAGGGAAAACCGGAATTGCCAATAGTGGAGACCTATGAAATCGGCGTCGTAGGAAAATCTGCTTGTACCTTGAGTGTCTTTCCTGGAATTACATAGATTTTCTCTATGAAGGACGTTCGGCCCGGTGCGCGAACCTCCAGAGAATAAGTATTCGCAAGCAGCAACATTGATTTCAGTTTCCCTGCCTTCCCGGCGTAGGCGCCATTGATGAACACATCCGCGTCTTTCACATTTGTCTTCAGTTCCACTTCGCCGGCATTCGAGTAAACTGGTGTGTATGGCCCGTATGGAGCATACGCTCCGTAGGGAAAAGGACCCCAGCCCCAGGAACCAAATGCTGGAAAAACAGCGATTCCTCCTCGGAACTGTCGCCTTGCACTTGCGGGCAATGCCGTTGCCAGGCATAGGCAAAGAAACAATCCCGCGATTTTGATATTTTTCATAAACTCTTTCTCAACTTTCCCAGCCCCTCCAGTTTCAAGCGGCTGTCAATATATTTGATAGCTCAGTGTCAAAATTGTTTCACCGCTCCGGATTTACTCGGACAGGCTCCTAGCAGTTTGCTGCCGAAACTCTTGAAATACATTTGGTGGGCACGAGTATAATCAGTTGCCTGGCATGCAATCTTCATGTTCAGTCATCAGTTCTGCCCCGAAGGCGAAAAGAGGAATTCATGAACAGATTTATGTTTTTGCTGAAAGTATTTGCACTGGCTTTTATTCTGATTCTTCCGGCGACCGTCTTTTGCCAGTCCGGAATTCAGACAGGGAATTCAGCGACTCTTGATAATTTCAGCACTTCCATCGCAACGCTGGCTCAGAAAGTACGCCAATCAGTAGTCCAGATCCGGACCATCGGCTATGGCTCAGCAGAAGAACAGGAAGTAGGGTGGGTGGCCGCTCAGCGCGGGACCGGATCCGGAGTTATTTTCGACAGTGCCGGGTACATCGTTACCAACTCCCATGTGGTGAAAGGCGCGAGGTATATTGACGTCTGGCTCAACGAGGACAATTTAAAAATTGGAAGCGGGGATGCTGCGGTTGCAGCCAGGAGGTCTGCAGCCGCAACTGTTGTTGGCATGGATTTGGAGGCCGACCTTGCAGTCATCAAGATAGATCGTACAGGGCTTGTGCCTCTGGCACTTGCAGATTCGGAATTGTTGAGTCAGGGGCAAATTGTGCTGGCTTTTGGAAATCCAATGGGGCTGGAAAACTCTGTATCCATGGGAGTGATCAGCTCAGTAGAACGCCAACTCAAGCTGGAAGATCCTGCGGCATATATTCAGACGGACGCGCCCATCAATCCCGGGAACAGCGGCGGAGCCCTGGTTGACTCACAGGGGCGGCTGGTCGGGATAAACACGCTTATCCTTTCCCAGTCTGGAGGGAATGAGGGGATCGGTTTCGCCATTCCTGTGAACGTGGTTAAAAGAATTTATTCTGAACTGCGCAAGGTTGGGCATACCCATCACGGCCGCATAGGAATTCTCGCCCTTACTGTTACACCTTCACTGGCTACTGGTCTGCAATTGCCGCGTGACTGGGGCGTGATACTCGAGGATGTGGAACCGGAAGGCCCTGCCGATCGGGCAGGGTTGAAACCAGGCGACCTGATAGTGACCGCCGACGGCTCAACAATACGGAGTGTTCATCAATTCCTCGGAGCGGTTGACTATCACGGTATAGGCGAAGCTCTGAAGGTGACTGCTCTGCGAGGGACTGATAAAATCGAGGCCACCGTTACTGTTGAGGAACGGGCTGACGATCCCAACCGATTTTTGGAAATGGTAACAGAAAAGTCAAACCTCGTCAGTCGCTTGGGCATCTTCGCCATCGACCTGGATGTGCAGGCGCAAAAAATGGTGCCGGATCTGCGCAAACCCGCCCGTGTTGTCATCGCCGCCCGTATCGCAGGTTCGCAGAACTCGGATGATGATGGGCTGGCCCCCGGCGATTTGATCATTTCTCTTAACGGCAAAACCGTTGCCAACCTCGAAGGTCTGCGCTCAACCCTCCGTGACATGAAATCCGGCAGTCCTGCTGTGTTGCAGATCCAGCGCGAGGACCAGCTCCGGTTCATCGTGCTGGATCTGCCCTGAGTGCATGTGTCGTAATTACGATGATGCGCGGCGGCTTTGAATAATCGGACCGGCCCCTCGCCTCCAAATCTTCAAATGTCCGGCCCCGGGTGGAGAACATGAACCCGGGGCTATTTCCCTGCAGTTTTGCAATAGAGACTAGCTGGGGATATTGATACTCCGATGTGTATGTTTTTCTTTTGTCGCGCGTAGAAGATATCCATCCATATTCGGGACCCAGACCTCCGATAGGAAATAGGTATCGCCCACTTTGTCAAAAACGACGTGGATGTCTTTGGGAGTTGTGTGAATATCTCCGCCTAATCTTGATACGACGAGGGCAACGGCCGAAGGTCCCTTTTTCACTGCCAGGACCTGAATCGATTCATCGTCGTTTTGGACAAAATCATATTCTCCGGCGCCAAAGGTTTTGCCCTCAACCACAAATTGAAAGGGGATATTCGCACGAAATTGTGTCGCGGCTTGAGCGGATCCGAGAAACGTTACAAGCAAAGCAACGAAACCTAATGTTACTGCATACTTTGTTTTCATCGTAAACCTCCGTTAGTTCTCGATGGATTTGATGATCAAGACGTAAAACCTGATCAACCCGTCTTCATGAACCTTATTTTCTGCACTGCAAAAGCATTTTGTCATTACTTTTGGCTTCCTTAACTCCTCAATCGCTTGTAAATACGATCAGCGCACTTCATATATAACTACGTATTATGCCTAATCTGCCATGGGTATTGTGGCAATGCCCCAAGGTGGTCACTGGCTCCGCGCTTTCAGCGATTAATGAAGCTTTCCTTAACTTAATACCTATGTCCAAGATGGGGGCAAGCATTTTAAGCCCTGAAAGGGCGTAATAGAACAGCCCAGGGTGGAGCGCAGCGGAACCCTGGGGAATCCCGTCTTCAGAGGAGAGCCCTGAAAGGGCGGCGGCAGGGCTTCAGATGAGATAATCGAGTCGCCATCCATTACCTGAGAAATGTCATTATAATATGCGGATTTCAATAGATCGGGACAGGTGGTGTTGCTCGCCCATGGAGCTGTGTTGCATAACCGATCTGCTGCGCCTGGCGGCCAATACCTCCAAGCACCCGTTCAACCATGTCGAAAAAGAAGTCGGTTCGATTGTTTGAGTTGTACGAGATGGTGCGTTTGAGAATTCTGGGCAGAATTGTGAACAGAAGGAGACAGCCGGAAATAGATCCGATGAGAAAGAATGCGCCCAATTCCAGGTTCATTTCCAGATGGGCTCTTTTAAGTATTTCCCTCCCATTCGCATTGGCGGTCCCTTCAATCAGGAGACTGACTTCACGCGAGGGATTGGGGAATGGAAACTTTCTTTGGAGCTTATAAGTGAATACCATCCGTCCGGGCGATAGTATTGGCGCCAGTCTTATTGTGGAATCTATCAAACCGACCAGAGTCCCATACCCCCTTTCGTTATGATCCAGCCCGTGCTTCATCCAGTAAAGAAGAATTTCTTTGCGAATGATGAGAAGGTCTTGCCTTATATGATCGATTGCAACGCTCCTCAGCATTCCCAATAATACCAGAAGCAAAATAAGTGTAATCGCATCCGGAAGGTAGAGAAAAGGCAGCGTTGGTGTCAAGTTTCATTCCTCTCGCCGGCTGCAGGAATATCCAACTTCTTTTCAATGGAATTCAGACGCGAAAAATCTCGGGCAACTTTTCTATGGAGAAGATGTCGACTGTGTAGTCCAAATATCAAACCGAGCATGCCTGTGCCCCAACAGACGACTTCCCATATACTGGCTTGCCTCCAGAATCTGGTAAGGAGCGAGGGAAATGCATGCTCGCCCGAGAGCACTTGAACTGAAAGACGAATCTGCCAGGCAATTACCGCCCATGCAATCCACTTCGGAAGAGAAACAAGGAGGAATCCCATCCTGTCGGCTTTTTGAATTCCGATTGAAAAATCGAGCGCGGTATCCTCCTGCCTGATCTCGGGATCGCGCATATTTTGTTTTCTCCGCACTCTGCGGGTCTGCAGCAGAATGTGAATTTATTCGCAGGCTCTAAACCGCCCGTCTCCTATTCATAGCGCAAAGCTTCTATCGGATCCAGTCTTGATGCCTTAAGCGCAGGGTACCAGCCGGCTGCAATGCCGATGACAGCTGCAAAAGTAAAAGCTACTCCTATAGCAGTGGTGGAGACCAGCGTCGGCCATCCAAGAGCATTGGATATCAATTTGGAGGCCAACGATCCAATGATGACTCCCAGTAATCCTCCGAAAACAGCAAGGACGACGGCTTCGGTAAGGAACTGAAATTGAACATCTCCGCCCGTGGCCCCAACAGCCATGCGGATGCCGATCTCCCGCGTCCGTTCAGTTACGGAGACCAGCATAATGTTCATCACTCCAATCCCTCCCACAATCAGGCTGACGAATGCGATGCTTGCCAGCAGCAATGTCATTACCTGGTTGGAATTGTTCGCCAGTTCGGCCATATCGGCCAAATTGCGCACCTGGAAATCATCGTCTTCACTTCTGGCAATACGGTGGCGCTGCCGCAGCAGATCTGTAATTTCTGCCTGCGCAGTCGAAGAGGCTTCCTGCGATACTGCCGAAACCATAATGCTGTTGATGAAAGTGATCCCCAGCATTTTCTTCTGTACCGTGGTGTAGGGCGCAATGATCGTGTCGTCCTGGTCTTGACCCTGGCCGCTTTGCCCTTTTGCCTTCAATACGCCGATAACCCTCCACGGCATATTGCGCATTCGAATCTCCTGTCCTACCGGATCTGCTCCCGCGAAGAGATTGTCCGCAACCGTTTTGCCCAGGACGCAAACTCTCTGCGCCGTCAAGACATCCTGGTCTGTAAAAAAGGTGCCTTTATCAACATCCCAAAGCTTGATCTGGGAAAAATGAGTGTCGTAGCCTTGGACATTTGTGAGCCAATTCTGATTTCCATACACGATCGAACAACTTGTTCGAACCAGCGGCGAGGCATATTTGACCGCAGGGCATTCCCGCTCGATTGCCTGGCAATCTTCAACCAATAAGTGGCTGGTCGTGCCCTGCCCCATGCGCACACCGCCGGAATTCAACGCCCCCGGGGTTACGAAAAGCATGTTGCTTCCTGCGCTGGCGATTTGCTGAGAAATAGTTTGTTGCGCTCCCTGGCCGACGCTGACCATAGCAATGACGGCTCCAACGCCGATGATGATTCCCAACATCGTCAGGATGGAACGCATTTTGTTGCGGCCAAGTGCTTTGAATGCAACCCGGAAAATTGTGAGTAATAAAATCATCAGTCCTCCGCGGGCGGCATGCCGGCCAAGACCTCTGCAGCCGAGCGTCGTTTTTGAACCGCGTAATCGCGCATGATATGGCCATCGCGAAAATGAATCACACGCTTGGCGTAGTCGGCGATATCCGGCTCATGTGTTACCAGCACAATGGTCAGGTTTTCTTTTTCATTCAACTCCTGGAAAATACTCATGATCTCGACGCTCGTTCGGCTGTCGAGGTTGCCCGTAGGCTCATCTGCCAACAGGATTGATGGGCGATTTACGAGCGCCCGGGCGATGGCTACTCGTTGTTGTTGACCTCCGGAAAGCTGTGAAGGAATATGATCGGTCCTCTCCCCTAAACCGACTCTTTCCAAAGCTGAACGAGAACGCTTGTGCCGCTCTTTGGCCCGCATGGCAGCGTATATCAACGGCAATTCGACATTTTCAAGCGCCGAGGTTCGGCTGAGCAGGTTAAAACCTTGAAAGACAAAACCCACGTGCTGGTTCCGAATGCGCGCCAGCTCGATCCTCGATAGCAGGGCAACGTTCGTGTTGTCGAGCAGATACGTTCCGTCGCTGGGAGAGTCCAGGCATCCCAACAGGTTCATGAAAGTGGATTTTCCAGAACCGGAAGCTCCCATGATAGCAACAAATTCGCCCTGGCAAATTTCCAGAGAAATACCGCGCAATGCATGGACCTTCGTGTCCCCCATTTCGTAAACCTTGTGGAGGTTTTCTACTTTGATAACCGGCCCGCCGTTTTGACTTGGCACCGGATGTAGATCTGTGTTCGTGAGTGCTTGTGCGTGTTCCATATGAAACGGTTCTCCTTTGATCCATCAACGCATGCCTCTGCCGCCCCCCATTGGACCACCAAAACCGGGCGCCCGCGTGGATGCAGGTGAAGCAGATCGGTTCCCGCTAACTTCAGCGCTCAGAATGATCCTGTCTCCTTCTTTTAGCTTTCCTTCGACAATTTCAGTTTGCACACAATCCGTCAGCCCGAGCCTAAAGACTACGGGGCGGATGAGCTTATCCTCGCCTAGGATCCAAACCGGTACGCGTCTTCCCCGGTTGGCTGCGCCATTGCCGTTCTGCCCGCTGCGATTCGTCGCATTCCCACCGGCGCCGCGCGCGCCTTCAGCGAATCCCATTGCCGCGCCGGCTGAGCGTGCAGATTGATTGCCCGACTGATTTCCGTTCTGGTTCCGATTCCCCTGATTCTGGTAGAAGCTATAGAATCTCTCTTCCCCCGCTCGCTTAAATGCCTCCGAGGCTGCCGCATCCGACAACTCAGGGCGGAAGCGAATCGCTGCGCTAGGCAGCCTCAGAACATTTTCAACTTTCTCTATTTCGATTTTGACGTTGGCGGTCATCCCGGGTTTAAGCCGCAGATCCGGATTGGAAACGTCCACTACCGCGTTATAGGTAACCACATTCTGAACTGTAGTTGCG
>JAHFUH010000149.1 GCA_023265215.1 Acidobacteriota bacterium | reverse complement strand
CCCGAGCGTCAGCTCGGGGTGGGAGCGATAGACAATAAGAGGCCCAAAGGGCCGGCACCCCAGACGAAGTGCCGCGCCTTCGGCGCTCATTTTATATCTAATCCTATCCCGGCCTAACGGCTGGGCCTATTCACTGCCGGCCCTTCGGGCCTAAAACCATAAGGCCCTGAGTCTCACTTCCATTTGCACCCACGCAAAGGCGCCAGGGCGCAATGATCAGGTCGCACCCAAACCTTACTTCCTTTTTGCCATCCATTGCGTCAGAGTTAAGCGTAGGGGGGTTCCATGTTTCGCATTGGATCCTACAAGGCGGGTCGGCCGGTCCACATCGTGGATGGCTGCCGCACTCCGTTTCTGAAGGCACGGGGTAAACCTGGGCCGTTTAGAGCTTCCGATCTTGCCGTAGCTGCCGGCAGAGCCCTGTTGCTGCGGCAGCCTTTTCAGCCCGAGGAACTCGACGAAGTCATTCTTGGCTGTGTCATCCCCGGCCCTGACGAGGCCAACATTGCCCGGGTCGTATCGTTGCGCCTCGGCTGCGGGAAGCATGTGCCGGCCTGGGCCGTGCAACGCAACTGCGGCTCCGGGATGCAGGCGCTCGATTCTGCCGCCACGAACATCGCCAGCGGCCGATCGGACCTGGTGCTCGCCGGGGGAACCGAGGCAATGAGCCATGCGCCGGTGCTCTTGAATGGCGCGATGGTGGGCATTCTGGGCGAATGGAACGGCGCCCGAAGCATCGCGAATAAGATTGCGCTCCTCTGCAGGCTGCGCCCGGCTCATTTCCGTCCAATCATCGGTCTTCTACACGGTTTAACCGACCCGGTCGCCGGTCTATCGATGGGCCAGACCGCTGAAAACCTGGCCCATCGGTTCCAGATCAGTCGCGAACGAATGGATGGGTATGCCGTGGAAAGCCACCGTCGACTCACTCGGGCACAAGATGCGGGTTGGCTCGGCGAGATCATAGCCATCTATGCCGAAGACGGTACATTCTTTGATCATGACGAAGGAGTCCGGCGCGATAACAGCCTATCGGGGCTCGCACGACTTAAACCGGCCTTCGACCCACCCTTCGGTTTGGTAACAGCCGGCAACAGCGCACAAGTCACCGACGGTGCAGCCTGGATGATCCTGGCGAGCGATAAAGCTGTTGAGAGATATGGTTTGCCGGTTGCGGGAAAGATCGTCGACTGCGAGTGGGCTGGTGTGGACCCAAGGCAGATGGGGCTCGGTCCGGTGCACGCGATGACGCAAATCCTGAAACGGCAGAGGCTCGGTGTCGAGCATATTGACTACTGGGAGATCAACGAAGCGTTTGCTGCACAGGTGCTCGCCTGTCTTGAGGCATGGCAGAGCCCGGAATATTGCCGGAGGGAACTGGGGTTGGATTTTCCGTGGGCCGTCATTGATCCGGACCGGCTCAACGTTGATGGTGGCTCAATAGCAATTGGTCATCCGGTTGGAGCGAGCGGCGCCCGAATAGTTCTCCACCTCCTCAACGTCCTAGCCCGGAATCACGCGAGGTTTGGAATGGCAAGCCTTTGTATCGGCGGCGGTCAGGGTGGAGCCATGCTGATCGAGCGCAATGAAGAGGTTTCTCATGGGACATGATCAGGGAACCTACCGCCACTGGGAAACAAAACAGGAAAGCGATGGTATCCTTTGGCTTAGCTTGAACCGAGCGGAGAAGAACACCAATACTCTCTCCCGCGATGTGCTGGACGAGTTGGCACGGCTGCTGGACGACATGCCCCGGCAGCATCCGGCAGGCCTAGTAATCTGCTCTGGAAAGCCGAACGGATTCATCGCTGGGGCAGACGTTGCGGAATTCTCTGCTATTGTCGATTTCTCCGAAGCGATGAGACTCGTCGAGCGGGTCCATGGGATCTTTAACCATCTCGAACGGCTCCCGTTTCCCACCGTGAGTCTTATTCACGGCTTCTGCCTAGGCGGGGGACTTGAGTTGGCACTCGCCTGCCGCTTCCGGATTGCTGTGGACGCCCCGGGAACCAGGCTTGGCTTTCCGGAGGTAAAACTAGGCATCCATCCAGGCTTTGGCGGGACAGTTCGTCTAATTAGCCTGATTAGCCCGCTAACAGCATTGGACCTGATGCTGAGCGGCAGGAGCATCAATGCTCGCCAGGCACTCAAGATCGGATTGGTTGATTACGCCGTGCCCGAGCGCCAGTTGATACGCGCCGCGCTGGCGGCAATTATGCAAAACCCTGCCCGTCGGAAAGGTCGCTTTCTCCGGTCTCTGTCCAGAATGCGATTCATTCGGTTCCTATTGGCTGGGCACATGCGCCGGACGATAGCCAAACGTGCAGCGAAGAAATACTATCCTGCTCCCTATGCCCTTATGGATCTGTGGGAGCGCTTTGGGGGCAATCCGTCCGTTATGTATCGGGAGGAAAGCCGCTCGGTTGCCAATCTTGTCACCGGCGCCACAGCGCAGAACCTGGTACGGATTTTTCTCCTCCAGGAACGAATGAAGGCTCTCGGACAAAATGGGGATTTCTCCCCACGTTTCGTTCATGTGATCGGCGGGGGAACCATGGGAGGGGACATCGCTGCGTGGTGTGCATTGCAGGGATTGCGAGTGACCATCCAGGATATCGAGCACCAACGGCTTGCAGTTGCAGTCAAACGCGCTTCAAGTCTCTTCCGAAAAGAGCTCAAAGACCCTCGACTGGTGAAAGATGTCCTCGATCGCTTTGTGCCCGACTTGCGCGGCGACGGCATTACTCGCGCAGACATTGTCATCGAGGCAATCTTCGAGGATGCAACGGCAAAACGGAAACTGTATCAGCATATCGAGCCGCGGATGCGCAAGGAGGCTCTTCTGGCCACCAATACCTCGAGCATCCCCCTGGAGGAGCTTGCAGATTCGCTTCGAAATCCGGAGCGTTTTGTAGGACTTCACTTTTTTAATCCGGTGGCAAAAATGCAATTGGTGGAAGTAGTGCGCGGAAAATCCGTCGATGCCGAAAGACTCAACTGTGCAATGCGCTTTGTTACGGCAATCGGCCATTTGCCGCTCCCAGTCACCAGTTCTCCCGGCTTTTTGATCAACCGGATCCTCATGCCGTACCTGCTGGAAGCAGCCACTATGGAGCAAGAAGGGATTCCGGCTGCAGATATAGACCGTGCGGCCGTCGAATTCGGTATGCCGATGGGGCCAATTCTGCTTGCCGACAGCGTTGGACTCGATATCTGTCTCTCGGTGGCGCGGATCCTGGCCGGTCACTTCAAAACAGAGGTACCGAAGCGGCTGGAGAGTCTTGTGGCTATGGGTAGTCTCGGGAAAAAGAGCGGTCGCGGTTTCTATGCCTATGGGAAAGGAAAACCGGTTTCCTCTGGAAAGAAAACCGGATCTTACACAATCGGCGACCTTGCGGATCGCTTGATAATGCGGCTTCTCAACGAAGCTGTTGGGTGCCGGCGAGAAGGAATTGTGGCCGACGGCGACCTGCTGGATGCCGGCGCTGTCTTCGGCATCGGCTTCGCGCCTTTCCGCGGAGGGCCGATTCATTATATTCGTACCGAAGGTGTTGAAGTGCTGCATGCCAGGCTCGAAACCCTTGAGCAGCGCTATGGCAGTCGTTTTGCCGCAGATCCTGGATGGCGCGAGCTGCCGGCACAGAAAGCAAACCAAGGATTTGCCAGGATGCAGGAGTGAATTGCCGTATGCCGCGCACGACCGACATCATTGGCCCGCAAACCGCAAAGACAATTGCGGGGCTATTCCGTGAACGCGTCAGACGCACACCCCATGCATGCGCCTATCGGCGTTTCAATGCGGAGAGCCAACGCTTCGAAGCGATCACGTGGAAAGAGGTGTTTGGATTGGCAGGCCGCTGGCAGGCCGCCCTCGTGCGGGAAGGCCTGATGCCCGGCGACCGCGTGGCAGTGGCGCTGAAAAACTGCCTGGAATGGGTGCTTTTCGATTTGGCTTCTCTCGGGCTTGGCCTGGTGACTGTGCCGCTCTTTGCCAACGATCGGCCTGAGAATTCCGCCTTTATCCTAAGGCAAACCGGTTCCCGGTTTGCCCTGATTGAGGAGGAGGAGCAGTGGCTGGGCATTGAAGAAGTTGACGACCATTTACCCCGGATCGAACGGATTGTCACGTTGCATCGGCTATCAAAGCCCAATGCGTATTCCAGTGCGTCCACAGACGAAGTAACAACTCGGACGGGTGCGAGAACTCCTCAAGGAGGCTCAGACGAAGCTTATGTCCATGGTCTTTCAAATACTGATTCGAGTCGCAATTCCCGCCTTTCCGAGCTTTCGGCGTGGCTGCCTGAAAAAAGCGGAGAGTACATCGTGAATTGCCGGGAATCGACGGACATGGCAACCATCGTATACACTTCGGGCACTACCGGAATGCCCAAGGGGGTTATGCTTTCACACGCCAATATATTGGAGAACGCCTTTGCTTGCCTCCAGAGGGACTCCATTTATCCCGACGATCTGTTCCTCTCCTTCCTGCCCCTCTCCCATACATTCGAACGGACGGTGGGATACTATATCCCGATGATGGCCGGTGCATGTGTAGCCTATGTTCGCTCGATCGACAAACTCTCCCAAGACCTCCTGGAGGTCCGGCCAACAATTCTTATTTCTGTTCCCCGCATTTACGAACGAATCCACAAGGCAATAATGGCAGGACTGGAGGAAAAATCGGGTCTAGCCCGGTTTCTCTTCTGCCGGACAGTCAATACGGGATGGAAACGATTTCTCCGGCTCCAGGGGCGCGGAGGGTGGACGCCTCAGCTTTTGTTGTGGCCGTTTCTAAAGAGGATTGTGGCGAATCGTGTGATCGCCAGACTCGGCGGGCGGCTGCGCCAGTCCATCAGCGGGGGCGCGCCGCTGGCGATTCCCATTGCACGAGTTTTCATCGGATTGGGGTTGAACCTTTTGCAGGGATACGGCCTAACCGAAACGAGTCCGGTGCTCGCGGTCAACACTACGGATGACAACATTCCTGCCACCGTCGGGCGACTGCTCCCCAAGGTGGAGGCGGTGATTGCAGCAAACGGAGAGTTGTTGGTGAGAGGACCGAACGTTATGCTCGGTTACTGGCACAACTGCGATGCAACCAGGGAGACCATCGACTCTGATGGATATTTCCATACCGGCGATCTGGCCCGGATAGACGAAAGCGGGCACATTACCATTGCCGGCCGCCTCAAGGAAATTATCGTACTTTCTACCGGCGAGAAGGTCCCTCCAGAAGACCTTGAGCTGGCCATTGCAGTCAGTCCGCTATTCGAGCAGGTCATGGTTGTGGGAGAAGGCCGACTGTACCTGGCAGCGCTGGTTGTGCTAAACGGTCGGCAGTGGGAAAAACTGGCTGTCGGCCAGGGCATCGCTTCAGATCAGCCGGACCTGCTCACCAGCAAGCGGGTGGAGAGCATTATTCTGTTGGAAATCACCAGGCGGATAACGCGTTTTCCCGGATACGCGCAGGTCAGACGAGTTCACGCCGCTCTTTCCCCATGGAGAACGCAGGATGGATTGATCACCAATACCATGAAACTGCGGCGGAAAGAGCTGCTGGCAAGATTTGAACCTGAGGTAAAATCGCTTTTCAAAGAACACTAACGATCACGGAATTCATCCGAGTTCCGTTTCTTCCTCCCCAATAAAGTTTGATCGGCTGGGAATAATATGTTGCTCATGGCTTCCCGCATAGGCTTTCAGGTACTAAAATAATAGGTATGAAATGGAAGTTCATTGCCGGAAATATGGGGAAACTATTTCTTTATGCTTTCAGCGGTATCATGGGAGCATACACACTTGGTACGGTCCTCAGCGCCTGGATTATGGTAAGGTCCGGCCGAAAAAGGGATTACGATTGCATCGGTCGAATAGGCTTCGGGAAATTGGAACCGCTCTCGTTTATGACATCCGACGGCTTAAAGCTGTACGCGTGGGTGCAGCTATCATCCAAAGCCACCTCCAATCGCTGGGTGTTATTGCTTCACGGGTATCGATCAGACCGAGAGATCCTGCAGACAAGGCGCCGCTTCTTTGTGCGGCGGGGCTATAATGCGCTACTGCTTCATTTTCGAGGACATGGGAGCAGCGCGCCATCGCACATAACATACGGATTTAATGAACGCATGGATGTTAAAGCGGCAATGGAGTACATCCGCTCCCTTCATCCTGGTCAACCGGTTCAAATTGGAATCGATGGGATTTCTATGGGCGCTGCGGCTGCGGTCTACGCTGTTGCCTATGAATCCGTCAACCCGGATTGGGTTATCCTGGAGTCCTGCTATGACGATATCCACCGAGCATTGGCTAATCGTTTGGAACAACACATTTACAGCCCCTTCATCCCAATGATTGCGCGGCCTCTGGAATTTGTGGGAAAGCATGTATTCCGGTTGCCGATCCAGGACCTCAATCCTGCCAAAGCACTTAAAAAAGTGCACTGCCCGGTTCTGGTATTGGCGGGGGATTCCGATACAGTTCTGAAAATTTCGGAAATAAAGCATCTCTATCTAAGCATTTCCGAACCCAAACGTCTTGTGCTTTTCCCGGAAGCAACACACAAAGATGATCTGCTTCTTTATGATCCCCACAGGTTTATCAAGGCCGTAACCGATTTTCTGCGTGGGCTTTCGCCGCACCAACCCGCCAGTCAAGAAATGTCGGCCGTAACCATAAAGTCTTGAAATTTTCAGAGTTCCTTTGGCTAGAGAGCGGAAGTCACAACGGCCTGAATTTATTAAATTGCCTATGGTTAGGGCATGCGCAAGAATTACTTGGCATTTTGCTGCCGGTCCGCTGGCTAGGCGCGAGCCACGAGAACTGGGTCCGAAGGCCCAACCATGCCGGGCTGCATGTAAGGAGCGAGCAACAACACCATCGGGCCTGCGGGCCGCAGCCCGAAGGGGCGCGGCGGCGGGCGGGACGGCAATCCGAGGCAATCGACTTATCGATTCCGGCGGTTGATGGCACATAAAATCCTCATGCTCCCGGAGCAGCAGATTCGCTTCATCCGGATCGGTCTGCAGCCGCAACAAGAGGAACAAACCGACCGAATCGTGTCAGCCATTCTCTCGCAGTATCATCGGATCAGAATCGCTTGGCGCCATTTTCTGACGGAATTGATGAGGTAGATTTTCGTGCAGCGCTTCAAATCGCCAACCGTGATTTTTTGCTCAGCTATTCTTCCCTGCTCGATGAGTGAAGCTCTGAAAACGCCAGGCAGCAATCCCGACTCGACCGGAGGCGTGAGCAATCTTCCATGGAGCTGAACTACCAGGTTGGCTATACATGATTCGGTCAGTTCGCCGCGTTCATTCCACAGCAGCACGTCATCGCAGTCCGGAAATTCCTTTTGGGCTGATTCGTAGATTTTTCGACAGGTTGTTTTATGGTAAAGAAAAATTTCTGCGGAATCGACCGGCTCCCTTGCAAGCTGGATTCGGAGCAGCCGGTCCGGTTTTTCAATTGCCATCACGATTGACTCGATTTGGGCCTTGCCGGCGTTTGAGACAAGCAACCGGATCCTTTGAGGAAAGCCTGCAAATTCATCAACTCTGCGCTGCAATTGCAATCGGATCCCGTCGATGTCTACCGTAAAGTCGAAATAAGTCGCCGAATCCTTCAGGCGTTTCAGATGGTAATCCAGCAGAAAATAGGATTCTTCAGGAGTCCATAGAATTGTCTCCAGCAGCGAAAATTCGGGACGCTGCTCCTCAAGCACACGCGCTTTGAGCAAAGCTTCCGTATATTCGTCGTCACCATCCGAATCCCAGACAATGCCGCCTCCTGCGCCATAACATGCCCGGCCTTCCAGGCGATCTACAACGGCGGTACGGATGGCTACATTAAACTGCGCAATGCGCCCGGGAGCGAAGTAACCGATGCATCCGGTATATACTCCTCGTGGTATGGATTCGAGTTCCTCAATGATTTGGGTTGTTCGAAATTTAGGAGCTCCGGTTATCGACGCGCATGGGAACAAGACAGCCATTATTTCTTTCAGGCTCTCGCTGCATCTGGCCGTGACGGTGGATGTCATCTGCCAAAGCGTTGGGCGTCGTTCAACATCAAAAAGGCTGGTCGTCTGTACCGTGCCGGGCTCAGCGACACGACCCAAATCGTTTCGAATCATGTCCACGATCATCAGGTTCTCCGCACGGTTTTTTTCCGAGTGCTGCAGCCACTCTGCAAAGGCCTCATCCTCCGCAAGCGTCCGTCCCCTTTTGACGGTCCCTTTCATCGGCTTGCAGATAAGACGGTCTCCTTCGAGACGAAAAAACAACTCGGGGGAAACCGAACAAATGACGTTGTGTCCGGCATCTATCCAGGCCGCATACCCGGCTTTTTGCGCATGCACCATTGCCAGAAATAAATGCCATGGGTCGCCTGAGAAAAGAAACTGCAGCTGCAGGGTATAATTTACCTGGTAAGTATCCCCGGAGTGAATATATTGCTTGATTCTATCGATAGCCCGCTCGTACTCGCGCTTGTCAACAGATGGTACCAGGCTGCCCAAAGTGTATGCGCCAAAATCGGGGCGCGGCAATTCAAATAAACCGGGCGTTGAATAGAGGCCAAACCAAAGCAGCGGAAGATCTCCGGCAGCATGCGTACATAGAGCAGAATCGAATGCTCCTGCCGCCTCATAGCTGATGTATCCGGCGGCATACCAGCCTTCATCCGTGACTAGTCTTTCAATGCGCTCCAATGCCGGAAGCACCTCGTCGATCCTTCTTGCTTCTACAATTTGATGAGGATTTGTGAAATGAAACCAGCGGGAAGACGTGAGGTCATGAAGGATTACTTGATTTTTTACCTCGCTGGAGGGCATTTTAAAATCGGCTTTCGGCGGTGGAGTGCATTATCTGCCGGATTCGTTGAAAAGCGTTTCAACAAAAGCTTCCGGTGAAAATTCCACAAGATCTTCCAAGGACTCCCCTATCCCAATATACCGCACGGGCACGTTCATTTCCTGGCTTATGCTGAATAGTATTCCACCTTTGGCGGTTCCATCGAGCTTGGTTATGATAAGCCCCGTCACTCCAGTGGACTTTGCGAATTCGCGAGCCTGGCTCAGGCCGTTCTGTCCAGTTGTCGCATCAATTACAAGAAATACTTCGTGCGGCGCGCCGGGGATTTTCCTTCCGGCCACGCGCAGCATTTTTTCCAATTCCTGCATCAGGTTGCTTTTTGTATGCAATCTGCCTGCTGTATCCACTATAACAACGTCGCTCTTGCGCGAGATTGCAGCCGAAAGAGCATCATGCAGAACAGCAGAAGGATCAACGCCGGCTTTGCTCTTGATCAAATCCGCCCCGGACCTCTCAGCCCAAACGGCCAACTGCTCAATTGCAGCCGGGCGAAATGTATCCGCAGCACAAACAAGAGTTTTTTGTCCCTCCCCGGAGAGCCGGGCCGCAAGTTTGCCGATAGTTGTGGTTTTTCCTGTTCCATTAACTCCGACCACCATCCACACCTGCAATCCTGAATCAGAAACTGGGGATGGGGAATTGGAACGCGCATTGAGAATTGAAAGAAGCTGCGTCCGGATTTGCGCTCGTGCATCCGCCGGCGTTTTCAGGAATTGCCTTTGTTCGCGAATACCTTTTAGGATCTTCTCGGTGACCTTAACCCCAAGATCAGCTCCCAGCAGTATTCCCTCCAATTCATCCAGTGCGGCATCATCAAGAGCGGATCTCGATGAAAACACGGACTCAATCCGGCTTACGAGGTTC
>JAHFUH010000666.1 GCA_023265215.1 Acidobacteriota bacterium | reverse complement strand
CTCCTTGATGCTGCGGTAGTTGTAGTAGCGGTAAATGATCGCGTACAAGGCGAGACGGTAATTACGATAGGCGAGGAGCATCTGGCGCACCCGGTCGTCCTCGTCGGGCGTGAAATAACCCCGCGCGCGGGCCGCCACCGCCTGGCGCACATCGTTCCACTGGGCTTCCAGTTGCTCAAAGCCCTCGCTGATCAAATGAAGAGATTCATAATCCGCCTGCTCCTCGAACTCGGCACTATTTATTAGCGGCCACCAGGCTTTATGCAGATGCTTCAGGATCTTCGTGTGTCGATTTTGCTACAGGTTGGACCAAAAACTGGAAATTTGGGTACACCGCTCCTTTATTCCAAATGCACGTAGCTGTACTAACGGCCATCTTTTTAAACTCGTGATAATCCCTAAAATTTGCGTCGTTCTGGTGTTACGCATTCGCATTTATTTATGTCCACGCGTATAGTATGGGCACAGGTGAATTCTCGTGGCTGTATTGAATCATGGTTTCGAATATCGTAAGCGTCTCAGAGCCGAGGCCGCCGGCTTGAGGATGATTGATTACCTGACCCGATATTATTCGGGATCCACACAGGAAGAGTGGCTGGATCGCATCGAATCCGGACTCGTCCTCGTGGATGGAATTCCTTCAAACCGTGACGTGGTTCTGCGGCCGGGCATTGTTTTGAGTTGGATGCGTCCACCATGGGAGGAACCCGATGCTCCACTGTCTTTTGCCATCCTGTATCGGGACGAGCATTTGCTCGCGGTTGCCAAGCCTGAAGGTCTCCCCACAGTTCCAGGCGGCGGCGGTTTCATGGAGAATACGCTTCTATACCTAGTCCGCCGCCATTTCCCTGGGGCCAGCCCGTTGCATCGATTGGGTCGCGGCACGTCGGGAATTGTTCTATTCGCAATTACTCGGGAGTCCGCCTCTATAGTTTCGCAGGCATGGCGTGGCGGGCAAATTCTGAAGGTGTATCGTGCGTTGGCTTTCGGGCGCCCTGCCGGCGACGAATTTGAAATCAACACCCCGATTGGTCCGGTTCCACACAAGATTCTGAGAACCATTCATGCTGCATGCCTCACCGGAAAGTCAGCACACAGCCATGTTAATGTGCTTGAGCGGCGCGATGGCTGTACTCTGCTTCAAGTCCGGATTACCACAGGCCGGCCGCACCAGATACGCATCCACCTTGCGGCTGCCGGACATCCGCTTGTTGGCGATCCGCTCTACACGGCCGGAGGCATCCCCGCGAAGGACACCCGGGCATTGCCTGGCGACCTGGGCTACCATTTGCACAGTGCGCTATTGGGCTTTCCTCACCCGGCTACGAGCAGATGGACCGAGATCGCCTGCGCGCCGCCTCCGCTGCTGCGGTTGCATAACGAGATGACGCAATAGAAATCATACCAAACAATCGCTGTGCGCTATTTCCATGTTTTCCACGATTCCGGTTGATACCCCGTAGTTGCGTCACGGCCATTCCTTACGATAGGAGTCTTTAGGAGCAAAGAATCTTTGAGGAGTTCCTCTTCAATATCATGGATCAAATATTTCAGGTTTTTCTCCGCATAAGCCTTGCCTTCGCGGTTAATAAGGTTATCAATGCCCACTGCTGCCTTGATGCTGTTCAGCTCTCCTTTGCTCAATCCTTTTCGAGTGATGTCAACAAACTGAAAAGCGATGCGTCTTTCCCTGAAATACCTTTGCGCCTTCTTGGTATCCTGGCATTTTAGTGTGCCGAAGATTTGTATATTCATGGTCGTCGTGATTCCTTTCGTGGCCGCCTCTTTAGGGACACGCTTGCGAACCTCTCCTGCGAGCAGAAGCCAAATCAAATATTCCCCAGGCTGGCGCGTCTCACTTTTAAAGCCAATCGAGACAGAGGCAGGACCACGGCCTTTACCAGCGCACCGTCAGGAAGGCTTTGAAATGTATCCTGGTCTACGCAGATAATTTCTTTTGAATTAGGTTTGACCAAAACGAGTGGAAATCCTGCGACCATCAAATAACAAATTTACCTCTGCTGAATGCTACACGTCTTAGAAGAGTTATAACGAATTCCCCGGCCAAAGCATTAACCGGGCCAAGCAGCGCAGGGATTGCGCCCAGGATGATCCCCTCTCTCTTTTGAACAGAGCCCAGGATTTCCTCTGCCGCGCCCGCACTAAGATCATGTGCGATAAGATTCAAGCTTCTCAAAGAAATCAAAGAAATAAGCGCGAGCACTGCCGCGATCAGGATAAACAATTTCGGTTTGTGGCCTGAAGCAAGAATCGCCAAAATAATAGCGACCCCACCTTCCAAACACACATTGCGTCGAATTCTACGGATCCAACGAGTTGCCACATCGCCACTTTCAGCAGCAGTCAGTGGCCGAATCTTTCGCCCTTCCGCCATTGCTCTTTCCGATGATGAGAACGACATCGCATTTACCAAAACTCATCTCAATTTGCAGAAAAGTAACATCGTAACTATTCTCTATCAACCGATACGGCTGATAGGTTGCATAAGTTTCACTTTGCTTTGGGCATCGGCATTTTGAACTTCGCATAATATCCAATGGCAATCCGCCGGCAATCCTACGTCTACATCCTTTGGAAAGCGTGTTATTCATCGGCGGCCCGGCAGTTGTTCCTGCTGGCCAATATCGATATAATCGTATGTGGGCATTGAAGGACAACCCGCCTCAGAAAGGACTGCTGATCGCATGGGAGATTCCGGAGAAGGACTTGTCGACGCGAGTTCACGGCTTCAAGAGCGGATGGAAGAAATCCAGGACAGTCGCCGTATGACCAAACAGGGAGAATCGCGTCTCGATCCCGAGCGCATTCGCGCGCTGGAATCGTTGCGCCTGGCAAAGATCGATCTCGAACGGCAACTTTCGATGACCGTGCATGAGGTGCGGCGATCGCATTTGGTTAACGCGCTCGACGAGATCGACCGCCGTTTCAGCGATCTCCAGACCACCACATAGACTAAGCGGCTGCGGCGACTAATTCTCATTAGGGCAAACCGCCGACTTTGGCGGCGTGACTAGAAAAGGCTCTGCCGTTACAGCGCGCGTCCCTCTGGGGCGTAAGCTTGGATGTTAGCCCGCCCCTGTCCTGGGTGCCTTGTGGGCGCTGGTTACGTGGCATCGCCATACGGATGTGCGCGCAAATACGCGTTCTTTGGGGCCAATTATTCTTGTCATTGTTGACGATAGACTGCTGTAGTCGAAAGGCATTGCCGGTAGATTGGTGCCGACGAAACCA
>JAHFUH010000148.1 GCA_023265215.1 Acidobacteriota bacterium | reverse complement strand
CTAAGTCAAGGGAAGAGCGGTTTAACTCGGCAGGAGGACAATACTATGGCCCAAACACATCCGACGTAAATCATAAATCATCAATCGCAAATTATGCTAATATAATCGTCATATTCTGAAAGGGACGGACTATTTCATGCCGATCAAAGTTCTGACAAAAAACATAGGAGTTCCCGACCTTCAGTGCCTTCATGTCTACGAATCACTGGGCGGATATCAGGCCCTGGCAAAAACTCTCCGGGAGCACTCTCCTGCCGAGGTCACCGAAATAGTTAAAAAATCGGGTTTGCGTGGCCGTGGAGGCGCCGGATTCCCCACCGGTATGAAATGGGGATTTGTTCCCAAGAACACCGGGAAACCGGTTTACCTTTGCGTCAATGCTGACGAAAGTGAGCCGGGAACTTTCAAGGACCGGTTGATCATCGAAAAGGATCCTCACCAGCTGATTGAAGGAATCATAATTTCAGCTTATGCGTTGAACTGCCATCAGGCGTTCATCTATATCCGTGGAGAGTTCGTTTACGGATCGGATGTCCTGAACGAGGCGGTGAACGAAGCGTATGCTAAAGGCTTGCTTGGCCGGAATATCCTGGGATCCGGATTTGATCTGGACCTGATGGTACACCGGGGCGCCGGCGCATACATCTGTGGAGAAGAAACGGCGCTGCTTGAGTCGATTGAAGGGAAACGGGGCCATCCTCGCCTGAAACCTCCCTTCCCTGCCGTAGTCGGGCTTTACGAAGCACCCACGGTTATAAACAATGTCGAGACCCTCGCCAATGTCCCACATATCATCCAAAACGGAGCCGAATGGTTTGCCTCGATCGGAACCGAGCGTAATGCGGGAACCCGCCTGTTTGGAGTCAGCGGACACGTAAAAAAGCGTGGAGTCTATGAACTCCCTATGGGAACACCTCTGCGGGACTTGATATTCGACTGTTGCGAAGGACTGCGCGAGGGCCGGAAGCTGAAAGCGATTGTTCCCGGAGGCTCCTCGGTTCCCGTTCTCACTGCGGACCAAATCGATGTGCGGCTTGATTTTGATTCCATTGCCGCTGCCGGAAGCATGCTGGGTTCTGCGGGCGTGATCGTAATGGATGATACTACCTGCATGGTCGCAGCGGCCCGTCGGATCGCAAAGTTCTATGCAGAGGAATCCTGCGGCCAGTGCACCCAGTGCCGTGAGGGGACAGAGTGGATTTACCGCATTTTGACCAGGATGGAAAACGGAAGCGGCAGAACCGGAGACATGGAGCTTCTGCTGGATCTCTGCGCCAATATGAAAGGGCGCACGATTTGCCCGCTTTCAGACGCGGCCGCCATGCCTATCGAGAGCTATATCCAACGCTTCCCCGCGGAATTTGCTGCGCACATTCAGGAGCAACGCTGCGTCGTGGCTTGACATGCAACATCAAGAGATCCCAAGCGACGGATTGGGATATGTCCTAGACGATCGCTACCTCTCCCATAACACCGGCCTTCGCCATCCGGAATCCCCCGAAAGGATCATCGCGCTTCGGCAGATGATTGCAGATAACGGCTATGCAGATAAATGGGAAAAACTGCAACCTCGAATTGCCGGCCTGGACGAACTGGAACTTGTGCACGATTCCAACTATATCGAGCAAGTCGAAGAGGCTTGCAAACATGCCCCGTTCTATCTCGATTTTGACACACCGGTTTCGATAGAGAGCTTCCAGACTGCCCGCCTTGCAGCCGGTGGAGTCCTTCAATCCATAGATTCCTTGTGTTCCGGAAGGCTTCGCAGAATTTTCGCTTTTGTTCGCCCGCCCGGGCATCACGCCGGCCGGGAAGACGCCAAGGGATTTTGTCTTTTCAACAATGTAGCGCTGGCTGCTGCCTATGCCATGGCGAACTTCCAACTCGAACGTATTGCCATAGTGGACATCGACGTTCACCATGGCAACGGGACTCAATCAATCTTCTACGACGATCCGCACGTGCTTTATATTTCCTCTCATCAATTCCCTTTCTACCCCGGCAGTGGGGATTTTGACGAGGAGGGAATCAGGCAGGGCAAGGGATACACTTTGAATTTCCCGCTGCCTGAAGGGACCGGCGATTCAACTTTCATACCTTTATATTCGAAAGTGGTGTCCAAAGTTCTCGATCAATTCTCCCCCGAGCTCATCCTGGTTTCGGCCGGATTTGATGGGCATTTCAGGGATCCGCTGGGCGGTTTGACAGTAACTCAGGCGGGATTTGCATCCTCCGCCGCTTCTCTGATCAATGCGGCGGACCGGCACTGCAATGGCAGAATCTGTTTTGTTCTTGAAGGCGGCTACAATATGCAGGCATTGCAGGAGTGCGCGAATGCAACCATGGCAGAAATGGGAAAGCAGGCGCCTGCAGAGTTGCCTGTTCGCGAGAGTTCACTTTTTCGGGAAATCGCCCACCAGGCTGCAAAACATGCCAAAGGGCGATGGACGTGGTAAATCCGCCGACTCAACCTAGGAGGAATAACCTAAAATCCTACCACTCGCTCTGCGAGTAGTAGGATGCACCCCCAACAAATGGCGCAATCGAATTTATCAATTATCATTTGTCATTGATCAATTGGAGGAGTTCGCTTGCCCCCCCAACAAATGGGGACAAGCCAATATCGAAGATGCGTCCCAAAGGGACGCGGCACAGCGGGGCGATTCGCCGTGCCTCTCGGGGTCGGAGTCGGGGTCGGTATCGGGGGTCGGCATTTGAAACCGTTGGCAACGTAATGGAGTAGCCTATGTGGATAAGAGAACCTTCGGTCGCAGGCCAGTTTTATCCGGCAAACTCGAATGAGCTTCGACGGACGGTGGAAGCTTTTTTCCAGAAATCCGATTCTCTGCTGGAAGCAAAAGCGATTGTGGTTCCTCACGCAGGGTATATCTATTCAGGTGCAGTAGCGGGAAAAGTTTTTTCTGCAGTACGTATTCCCCAGAAAATAATTCTGTTGGGTCCCAATCATTCGGGCAGAGGGGAGTCTCTGGCGCTTTCACCTGAAGGCGCCTGGCGTATGCCTTCGGGCATTGTTGGCGTGGACGAAGAGATGAATCAAGCTCTGCTGGCGGCATGTTCAAACTTGAGAGAAGACTCGGCTGCTCACTCGAGAGAGCATTCGTTGGAAGTACAAATTCCGTTTATCCAGGCAATGCAGACAGAATTTCGATTTTCAGCTATTTGTGTGGGAACTGCCAGGTACTCAATGCTCGAAGAGCTGGGACATGGCATGGCGAGAGTTATCCAATCGGAAAATAAACCCGTGCTTATGGTGGCAAGTTCGGACATGACTCACTATGAGTCGGCGGACACGGCAGCCGGTCAGGACCGATTCGCCATCGACAGAATACTCGCCGTTGATCCTGAAGGGCTTTACAGAGTTGTTCTCGATAAAGATATCAGCATGTGCGGTTTTGCTCCCACAGTCGCCGTCCTCGTCGCCTGTCGGGCTCTGGGAGTTGCTTCAGGCCGGCTTATCGAATACTCGAATTCGGGAGTCGCGAGTGGAGATTACGACCGCGTTGTAGCTTATGCCGGTATCGCTTTAGCGTAGTTCCTGTTTGTGCTGAGAGGACGCGGAATCCGGGGAAGAACGCGGATTATTGTTTATATTTCCGCGCTTTTCCGCGTGCTCTGCGTCCATTGTTCATATCTCATCCGGTGTGCATGGCAGATGGCAACAGCTAAGGCATCGGCTGCATGGTCCGGCGTAGGGATTTCGGGCAGATCCAAAAGCAGCCGAACCATGGACTGAATCTGTGTTTTTTCCGCCCGGCCGTATCCGACAACGGCGCTTTTGATTTCCAGCGGTGAGTATTCAAATACCGAGAGTCCATTTTGAGCTGCCGCCAGAAGAGCAATCCCTCTTGCGTGGCCAAGCCGAAGCGCCGACTGCACGTTTGTGGCGTGGAACACTTCTTCAATAGCCATGATTTCAGCCTTCTCGCGCGAGAGAATATTACTTAACTCTATATAAATTTTGAGAAGGCGTTCATGAAAAGGCTGGCGGGATTGAGTTGTAATGGCGCCAAACAGAATGGAAGTGTGCTTTGAGCCATCGCTTTCAATGATTCCGTAGCCCGTAGCTCCGCTGCCGGGATCAATACCCAATATCCGCATTAGCAGGTGTCCGGGGGATTTATGAAGCCTCCTGGAGCTCCGATTCGTCTATGTCGAAATTCGACCAAACATTCTGGATATCTTCGTGGTCTTCCAGAGATTCCATCAGCTTCAGCATGGTCTGAGCGCTTTTGCCTTCCAGTTTGACATAATTCTGGGGCACCATGGATATTTCCGCAGCGGCCGTTGGAACCTTTGATGATTCCAACGCAGTCCTCACGGCATCGAAATTTTCAGGCGACGTCAGGATTTCGAAATTCCCCCCGTCCTCGCGCATGTCGTCGGCGCCTGCACCCAAAGCCAAGTCGAGAAGCTTCTCTTCGTCGGCTGCCGATTTTTCCACCACGAAATATCCTTTTCGATCAAACATCCATCCCACGCAACCGTTCTCGCCCAGATTCCCGCCATTTTTGGAGAGGAGGTGGCGCAGTTCGGCCACTGTGCGATTCCGATTATCAGTCAGGACGTGCATAAAGATAGCAACACCGCCCGGTCCATACCCTTCATAATTCACATCTTCGTATGACACGCCAGGAAGCTCGCCCGTCCCGCGCATAATAGCTCTCTTAATATTTTCAGCGGGCATATTGCTTGCCTTTGCCGTAGCGACTGCCAGCCGCAACCTGGGATTTGCGTCGGAATCTCCGCCGCCATTCCGCGCCGCGGCGGTCATTTCCTTGATCAGACGGGTAAATATTCGGCCGCGCTTTGAATCGGTTGCCGCCTTCTTATGCTTAATGGAATGCCACTTGGAATGACCTGACATATAATGACTCCTTTGCCAACAGGATAATTCATTCTATCATAGTTCTCGTTATCCCATAGAATCTTGTATTGGAACAAGATGACGGGTTGGGAGCAGCCGTGATCGGCCCGATTTTGTTCAGGAGATGAAATGAATATTCCGGCTCCCGGCTTCCTGCTCCCTGCAATGAACGGAAAGCATACTAATTTTATAGGTTAATTACCATATGACTCAAGATGACGTGCTCGAATTATTTAAGAAATCTGGAGCTTTGCTGGAAGGGCATTTTCGGCTCACTTCCGGATTGCACAGCGACCGCTATCTGCAATGCGCGCTGGTACTTCAGCATCCGCAACAGGCAGCCGTATTGGGAGCAGCATTGGCCGCGCGACTCCGGGAGCTGGACAGTACGGCCGATTTCGTAATTGCCCCCGCTCTCGGAGGCATTCTCGTAGCGCATGAGGTTGCCCGCAATATAGGGGTCCGAGGGCTGTTTGCAGAACGCCAGGACAGAGTATTGACGCTGCGCCGCGGTTTTCGAATCGAACCGGGAGAGCGAGGTTATGTGGTTGAAGATGTGGTGACAACCGGCGGATCGACCAGGGAGACTATGGATGTCGTTGAACAGGCCGGCGGCATAGTAATAGCCGCTGGATCCCTGATCGACCGAAGTGGTGGGAAAGTCGATCTCGGAACGCCAAGAGTGGCGCTTGCCGTTCTTGATGTGCCCACTTTCACTCCGGAGGAGTGTCCGCTCTGCAAAGCCGGAAGTCAGGCGGTCAAGCCCGGTAGCCGATAATGAACAGGCGAAACATCCGGATAACGCTTGCTTTCGATGGGACCGAATATCACGGCTGGCAAATCCAGCGCAATCTGCCAACAGTTCAAGGCTGCTTGTCCGAAGCCATTTTCAAAATTACGCAGGAACGAGTAACGTTGAACGGCAGCGGACGGACCGATGCAGGGACGCATGCGCGCGGGATTGTTGCCAATTTCGTGACGAGTTCGAGAATTGCTCCTGCGCAATTGGCTCGCGCCCTCAATGGCCTGCTCCCATACGACATACGAGTGTTGTCGGCGCGCAGGGCACCCCTTGGTTTTCATGCAAGAAAGAACGCAGCCTCCAAGATTTATCGTTACCAGATTTATTTGGGACGGGTGTTGCCACCGCATCTGATTCGTGAGTACTTCCATTTCCCCTGCCCGGTGGACATTTTAAAAATGGAGCGGGCGGCACAGCTGTTCGTGGGGGAGCACGATTTCGCCAGTTTCGCAAAAACGAATTCATACACCAATGCAGTCCGGCGCATTTTCCGCTGCGACCTGAAGAAAAAAGGCCGGCGTCTTTTATTAACCGTAGAGGGGAATGGTTTTCTGCATCACATGGTTCGCAATATGGCCGGCACTCTTCTGGAAGTCGGGAGAAATGCCATCAGGATGGAAGAGTTCCAGGAGCTTTTTTTAAAAAAGGATAGGAGGCTGGCGGGGTTCACCGCGCCGGCGCATGGATTGGTCCTTTTAAAAGTTAAATACTGAGCGCTCAATGAATTCTGGTATCATAGCCGACTGGAGAATATTGATATGGAGCTAGATGGCTTCGCGAAGCCCGGAAGCCAGGAATCCAGTCTCTTAAAACGCATCGATAAGGACAGGCTTCCAAAACATGTAGCCGTCATAATGGACGGCAATGGGCGCTGGGCCGGAAAGCGGAAACTTCCCAGGGTCGCTGGGCATCGTGCGGGAATTGAATCGGTTCAGGACATAGTGGAAAGTTCGGCCCAGCTCGGCCTCGAAGTTCTGACCCTCTTTGCCTTCTCCGTCGAGAACTGGAAGAGACCGCACAAAGAAGTGCGTACCCTGATGTCCCTGCTGAAGGAATTTATTCGGCGCGAACTTGCCAAGGTTCACAAGAACAATATCAGGTTCCAGGCAATCGGGAGAATTCAGGAATTGGACGAATCAGTGCGCTCCGTACTGCGCAACGCAATGCGCATCACCAAGGCGAATACCGGCATGCTGCTCAATGTCGCCCTGAATTACAGCGGTCGCGCGGAGCTTGTCGACACATTCAATCAGCTATATCGGGATCTCAAACAAAACGGGCACAAATCTCCGATCGATGAGGATCTGATTTCGAACTCCCTCTACACATCGGGCGTTCCGGATCCCGATCTTCTGATTCGAACAAGCGGCGAGATGCGTATCAGCAACTTCCTTCTTTGGCAGATAGCGTATTCTGAAATCTACGTAACCCCAACTTTCTGGCCGGACTTCCGGCGCAGGCATCTGCTCGAGGCTATCCTGGAGTATCAGCAGCGAGACCGGCGCTACGGGGGAATATAGGACCGGCTGCCGGCGCAGTTTTATATTATTTCTTATGGACGAAAGATGACGCGAATAGTATCGGCACTTGTATTGATTTCCCTCGCCTTGCTGGCTGTCATATATGCCACTCCGGGTCTGTTTCTTGCAGGAATTGGGATCGTGGGGACCGCATGCCTTTATGAATATTTCCGGCTGGTCCGCTCGATGAAATTTGAGGCGCAGAGTTGGCTCGGGTATGTTGTTTTCTGGGCGCTGCTCTTTGCCTTTCGCTACAGCGGGCTTCCCGCAAACATTGTTATAGCACTCGCGCTGATTGCGTTTTTCCTCTCGGCAATGTGGCGGCGCCGGATCCCCGTCCGGGATCGAGCGCTGGGCTTGATGGCGGAAATACTCGGCGTCTTTTACTGCGCTCTGCTTCTCTACCCTGCACTTCCGATCCGCTACGATTTTGGAGATAAGACCGGCCTTCATTGGACACTCATTCTTTTATGCGCAGTGTGGGCAGGAGACACTTTCGCACTTGTATTCGGCAAGACAATGGGCCGGCATCCTTTCGCGCCTGTGCTCAGCCCGAAGAAAACAAATGAGGGCTCGATAGCGGGATTGTTGGGGAGCATGGCAATCGCGGCAGCGCTTCAATATTTTCTCTTTCAGGATTTGCCGCTTCGCCACGTGCTTGCAGCCTCCATTATCCTCGGTTTCTTTGGTCAATTGGGAGACCTTGCCGAGTCTATGCTGAAAAGGGCTGCCGAAATCAAAGACAGCTCACATTTGATACCCGGGCATGGAGGCGTGCTCGACCGCATGGACAGCCTTCTTTTTGCTTTTCCAGTTCTCTATATCTACCTGCTCCTGCTTTACAAATAACAAGAAGCCAGGAGCCGGAAGCCGGAATGGCTTTGCGGTTATAGGTACAACTAACCCAAACTCGTCACGGTGAACTTGATTAATCCTCGATTCCGAAATTGAAATTGCTTGAAATAAGTCGTTGCCCTTTATTGTTTAAGAATTGCCCTGTGAAAATCCAATATCGCCGAAGTTAAGTTTGTGCCGCACCTTTGGTGGCTTCCGGCTTCCAGCTTCCGGCTTCTGGCTTCTGGCTTCTGGCTTCTGCCATGATAACTGGTCACTTTCTGCCTTGTTGGGAAGCTTGCAAATGGCCATTCCCAACCAACAAATTTGGTCGCAGGGGTCGATGCAATAAACATACTCCCCGTCCTATACTTCTGCTTCGCCAATCTGATTGAGATGCATTTCAGCTCTGGGAGGAACCTGATGTCTCAACCTGTCCAGGAAATACTGAGCGCAGCGGACGTCGAAAAGATATTTAAAGCGATTTCAACCGCGCTTCGAATAGGAATAACGCTCGATAAAGTGAAAAAATCTCCGGATGGCAACGGATTTCTGATTCGAAGCCATGACTCCTATGGCCGCCTGCCCGAGGTTACAATCACATTTTTGCATGACAAAGAAAGTACTCTTGATTGGATATGCATTAGCACGGCCAGGCTGGGAATGGCAGTGCGATTTCGACAGGAACTCGCAAATTCGCTATGCGGCTGCAAATTCTTCCTCCCTCCATCAATAAATGAATCCACATTGGTCGGCGTTCGAGCCGGAGGCAAGACAATCGTAGCCAGAGGACCGGATCCCTGCCAGGCCTATCAGGAATTGAAAAAGGCGGCCGACACATCGCTGAAGATAGCTTAATCCCAATCTCTATAAAGGCCATGCAGCAGAATGTTCGGATACATCAGTTGATTTGTCCGCGTTTTTCTGTGTAATCCGTGATAACGATCTTTCGCTTTCCTGTTATTTGGGCAAGTTCATCTCCCGTATCGAGAACCGAGCCGCTCTGGAAGCGCCGGCGGAGATGAACAATATCCAAGGCACGACCTTTTTTATGCGGCACTGCAAACACGGATAGGCTCAAAATCAGCTGTGTTTGTCCGGAAATGCATAATTACGGCAACTGAAGGCCGGCGGAACGCCTAATGCCGCATGGTTTTTGCTTTTGGCCGCGTAGCGGCCCATGATTTTAGCACTGATTGGGCTGCGGGCCGCCCCACCACGCTGGGCATTCCGCGTCCCTGCGGTATCCCATGTCCTAACTTATGCCCCTCCCGGATGACTGAAGAGGCACGCATTTTCACAAATCGACATTCGTCAATAGCCGCGGATAATGCTAGAATGACGACTTTGCGCGAGTTGACTAATGAAAGTGCTTTCTATTCTAGGTTCTACCGGATCTATTGGCGCCAATACACTCAAAGTAGTTGCTAATTACCCAAAGGAATTCCGGGTTGCAGCTCTCAGCGCCGGATGGAACACCCCGCTGCTGGCGAGCCAGATTGAGCAGTTTTATCCCGAAATAGCTTCCAGTGGCGACGAGCGCATTTCCGCCGAATTGCAGAGCATTCTGCGGCAGCGCGGTTATCCTATGTCGCGCACGAAATTCGTGCATGGAACTGAGGGCCATATTGAGGCATCCTGCCACCCACAGTCTTCCATGGTTCTGTCGGCGATTTCTGGAGGCGCCGGCCTTCTCCCCACCTACCACGCAT
>JAHFUH010000147.1:8264-9765 GCA_023265215.1 Acidobacteriota bacterium | reverse complement strand
CTGGTCCAGGTCAAGTGGAAGAATGCAGACGGCCGCGAACGCGCCGAATGGGCAATTCTGGAGGATATATCTTCCTCCGGAGCTTGCCTTGAAATCGAAGAGGTTATTCCACTGGATACGATAGTCACCCTTCAATTTGCATCCGACAGCCTTGAAGCAAGCGTCAAATACTGCAATGCTGAAAATACCAAATACCTCCTTGGAGTTCAGTTCGAACAGGGTTATCGCTGGTCGCGCCGCAAGTTCAAGCCCCAGCACCTGATTCAATTCCGACTGCGAAAGGTCGGCAAGAACCGATAAAGCCGCGAATCCAAAATAACGAAAAGGTTTGTCACAATTGCCGTAACTTGCTATTCTAGCCGTTGTCAAATGTTGATCAACCGGCGAGGCCTGGGGACATATTTATGCTTCAAAAACCAATAACAACAGGGCTTCTGATACTGCTTGCTTTGACTGTCTCGATCCCGGCATTTTCTGCCGATCAGGGCCAAATTATTGGCGGTTCGACAAATTCACCGGTGAGAATAGAAGTGTTCTCGGACTTTCAATGCCCGGCTTGCCGCGATTTATATCTGGGCGCAATCAGGCAGGTGCTGCAGGACTATTCCAGCAATGGTAAGGTTTGTGTTATCTATCATGAATTTCCCCTCGCAGCGCATCAATATGGCAAGGAAGCGGCGCGATATTCCGAAGCAGCCTCACGGCTGGGGATCCAAAGCCTTTTGACGGTATTCGATTCGCTTTTTGCAGATCAAGCGCAGTGGTCGCAAGACGGCAATCTGGATGCGGTTATTGCAAAAGCTCTTCCCCGCGATGAATATCGCAAGCTAAAGAAAGTGATTCAAGACCCGAGCATCAACCAGTCTATTGACAAGGAAATCCAGCTGGGGACCAAAAAGGAAATAAAGTCCACCCCCACCATGTTTTTTTATTACGCAGGAAAAGAGCAGAAGGTCGAAGGCGCAGTAACATATGCAACTATGAAGCAATTCCTTGATTCTGTTATCAAATGACCATTACATTTCGAATCCTGCATTGGCTGAGTTGTCTTGTTCTGGCCGGGATTTTTATCTACAGCGGCTATGTCAAATTCGGCGGTGTAACAATTATCAACAGAAACATCCAATTGGATACATCGCTTCAATTTGTCCAAGCAATCGAGGGCTACAAACTGGCCCCACAGGCTATGGTTTGGCCTCTTGCAAAATACCTACCCATTTTGGAAATCGCGTTAGGAATTTTCCTGTTGAGTGGCTGGAAAATCCGCTATTCCGCCATGGTGACTGCCGGCCTTTTGCTGTTTTTTATTGTAGTCCTGACGATAACATACGGCCGTGGAATCGAGGCGGACTGCGGCTGCTTCAGTTTGAGCGATAAAATTTCGCCAAAGACAATAGCGCGGGACAGCATCATCCTTCTTCCAGCACTTTTTCTCATTTTCGAGCCGCGACTCCGATCCCGATTCGGAAACTCCGTCGTTTCGAGTAATGCCGCTTAGTTA
>JAHFUH010000147.1:0-8254 GCA_023265215.1 Acidobacteriota bacterium | reverse complement strand
CTATGGTTCATAAATATGGCAACGTATTTTTTAACGCTAAGGCGCTAAGCAAAGCAAATTGAAATGACCATTGTTTGGTGAAGGAACGGCGAGCCAGGCGCGTTGTGCAACATATTATTTGCTCCTTTGCGCCTCTGCGTCTTTGCGTTATTTTTTCGTTGCCATATTTGAGCCATTCAGCACTTAGGCTTTCGCTTCTTCCATAGCGCGGGCGTTCCCAGGGCGGTTTTGTCTCTTATTGAAGGGCTTTGGTTGAAAATCCGCCGTCATTGTAAATGAGCAGGTAACGTTTGCCGTCCAGAGCAGTTTCAAGCACTACCTCGCCACCCCACAGTTGATTCAAATACGCTAGAGTTTTTTCGGCATATTCGAGTTGCAGATCGCGGCCATCATGATAGTGAACCACATACAGTGTGTGGTTATGCCCGAAATCGGCATCCTCCACCTTTATTACAGGGAAAGAATTCATTCCAGCATTTTTCAGCAATGTTTCTTTTACATTGCGCCAGCCTGTTTCATCTGCAACATTCTGGACAATGGTCTGATCTCCCCTTGTTTCGTATTCGAACAGGTTTAGATCGCGAATTAGTTTTTCCGTCAGGTGCCGTCTCAGGAAAGAGTTGTCGCGGTCGGATTCACGCACTTCAAACAGCCGTCCGGATGCACCATCTTTGCCGGGAACTGGCTCCGGTGAAGGGGTATTGCAAATTTCCTGCCAGATGGCAAGCCCGATATTATACGGATTTAAGCCGCCGTTGAAAGGTCGGACAACCTGGTTGTGTCGGACAATGAACTCCCACTGCAGATCCTGCGGCAAATCCAGACTGTCGAGAATGCGTTTGTGCCAGAAAGTGGCCCAGCCCTCGTTCATTATTTTGGTTTCAATCTGCGGAATAAAATACTGGGCTTCTTCGTGCACGATTGTAATCAAATCCTTCTCCCATCCCGACAAATGAGGATTGTTGTCCCGAATGAACAGGAGCAAATCTTCATCCGGCACCGGCGGGATTTTATTCAAGTTTGGTTGGTTTGAGGCTTTTCTGCTGTGAATGCTCTGAAAGGGATCGGACGGCGGGAGTGAAGCCTCAATCAGCACATTCCGTTCTTCTTCGGGGGAGCGCTTCCGGATCGCAAGATTCCGGCGGCACTGCAGCGAAACGGCATGAGCCGCGTCGAGAAGCTTTTCCACTTTTCCCAACCCAATGCTCGGATCTTCGACATAACTTCGGACGCGATCTCCATGGGCTTTGAAGGTATCGATTGAATATTCCGCCCGGGTCGTTCTAAAAGTAAAATTGTTTTTGAAAAAATCATTATGCCCGTACACATGCGCGATAGTCAGAATTTGAAGAAGCAATGAATTGTCGCGCATCAGATAAGCAAGGGCTGGATTCGAATTGATAACCATTTCGTAAGGGAGGCCTGAAGCACCATAATCATACAGTGTTTTCTGTTTTTCATAGGTCTTGCCGTATGACCAGTGCGGATAATGAGAGGGCACGCCCGAGTAAGCCATGCTGGAGAGCATCTGGTTGTGATCATAAATCTCGAATTGCTGTGGATAGCAATCGAGCCCAAACTCCTGCACCTTCTCAAAAATGCGATGATCCCAATCCTCGAGGTCGGCGACGCTGTACAGGCTTCTCATATCTCTCCTAGGAGCCTGTCCGGTCGTCCGGCGCGCGATCTTTGGACAGGAAAGTTCTGAAACTCGGCCATACATCCTCTTTGCGTTCAATCCGGATAGTCAGGAAGTTTGGCTCCATTAATTTTCGGAAAATGGTCATCATGGAACTTTCATAAGCATAGTGGCCACTCGGCTTGATCTCGCCATAGCCGAAGAGATTACAAACCTTGCACAACTCCTGGGCACGGTTAAACGCGGTATCGTTGTCGGCATCGAAATTGTCTCCGTCCGAACAATGGAAAGCATAAACATTCCAGAGGGATGGATGGTAGCGAGCGGCAATAATTTCAAGAGCCTTCTCATACGCTGAAGAAATGAGCGTCCCTCCCGATTCCCCTTTGCTGAAAAACTCTTCTTCATTGACCTCGCTTGCCTGGGTGTGGTGGGCAATAAAAATAACCTCGACGCTTCTGTATTTCGAACTGACAAACTGACACAAAAGGAAAAAGAAGCTGCGCGCCAGGTATTTTTTCATCGTGTCCATAGACCCTGACGTATCCATCAAGCAGAGCACCACAGCGTTTGATTCCTTTTTGACATCGGTTGTGACATGGCGGTAAACAAGGTCGTCCTGATGAAAAGGGAACCTCCCATCGTTCTCACCGCTCGTTTTGGCTGAGGCAAAACGGCGACGCAATTTCTCTTTCACGGTGCGCCTCTTGTCCAGCCGAAGGCGAATTCCTACCGGTCGATAGCCTTTGCGCCGGCTGTGGCGTTCCGTCTCGATTTCACGCAGTCTTTTACGTTCGAGATCAGGCAGTTCAAGATCTTCGAACATGATATTAATCAGTTCTTCGATTGTGATGTCGGTTTCATAATAATCCACGCCGGGCTGATCTCCAGCTTGGCCGTTGCCGCGCCCCTGGCCCGAATTGTTTTCAATGACATCACCAGGCTTCAGGTCTCCCTCGCCCTGGCCGACACCACGGGCATTGTCCCCGTATACAAATCGGTATTCTTTGATGCCGCGAATTGGAACTTTTATGATTTTGTCGTGATCCCTGCCGATAATCGATTCTTCCGCGATAATATCCGCTATGTTTTCCCGAATTGACTGGCGGACTTTCTCCCGGTGACGCATGCGATCGCCTGCCGAGCGATCGCTGTGTTCGGCATCTGAAGCCTTATAGGGACGGAATATAGTATCGGCCATAACCAATTACGAATTACGTATTACGAGTGACGAATTCAATCCTTCCATAGGTTGTTTGCAGCATATTTCAGAATTACATCGACGCAATTCTCGCAATATCCGTTCGACAGCAGATTCTGCACCATTACGTTGTATTTTTCGGTCTGGATTTCATCCCTCGTCCGCGCCTTGGTGACAATGCGACTGATGTCGCGAACGGATGTCATCAACTTCTTCTCGATCGCTTCTTTCAGCGGCTCATAGCTTGTATAGCTGATCTTGGATCCACGGCGACTTGTAGCCCAAAGATATGCGATAACCTCCTGGCGAAATCCGTCCGCGGCGGACCCAATGATAGCGATCTGTTCTTCAATGGATTTCAGAAATCCCTCGTCGGGTTGCAGTTCTTCTTTTGTGTTCGGATCTTTTACCTTGGTCTTATTGACGTAGGCTTCCGCATGATCCAGGTAATTCTGGAAGAGTGACTCAGCCTGCTCCTGATAGGAATAAACAAAGGCTTTGGTTATTTCCCCTTCCAGCATATCGAGATATTCTTTGTGCAGGATGTCCTGCAGGAATTCCAAGTATTGTTTGCGAACGTCGTCCGGCAGGTCTTCGTCCTTTGTTCTGTTGATCAGCGATTCCCTTACGCTGATTGGATTTATGCAGTTCCCCTTGGTATTGTCGGAAAGAGCGTTGTCGAGCACTTTCATGATAAAACGAGTGGAAACGCCGGTCATGCCTTCGCTTTTGGCATCATCCCGAAGCTCGTTGATATCGATTTTTTTGGTTTTTCCCTTTTCGACTACTTCTTCACCATTGTACAGCTTGAGCTTCGTCATAAGATCGCATTTGGGGGTCGGGCTCAGCCGCGATAAAATTGCAAACATCGAGGCAATCTCCAGCGTGTGTGGGGCAATGTGAGCGCGGAAATCTGAATTGCGGAGAATCTTCTCATAGATTTTCACTTCCTGCGAAAGACGCAGGTTGTAGGGAGCTTTGATCACCACGATTCGATCGAGAATAGCTTCATTGGTGTGATCGGCTTTGAATTTCTGCCATTCAGCCTCATTGGAGTGGGCAACTATGACGGTATCGACATACACCATGCCATGCCGGCCCGGCGCGGGAATTACCTTCTCCTGGGTGGCTGTAATCATTGCGTGCAGATACTCCGTCTCGTTTTTAAAAACCTCAATGAACTCCACCATGCCCCTGTTACCGACATTCAGGGCTCCATTTAAATCCAAAACTCTTGGATCCCCTTCTGAATAGACGTCCAGTTTAGAAATGTCTTCGCTGCCGATTAATACCGAGGTGTCCTGATTGTTGGGGTCCACCGGGGGCACCACGCCGATTCCGACCCGGTTGCGTTTTGAAAAATATTTTGTAATCACAGGCACTTCTTCATACTGTTCGCCAAATTCATCTTTCAAACGAAACCGGCACACCGGACACAAATCCCCCTCGATTTTCACACCGAGCATCTTCTCGAATTCTTTTCTAAGGTGTCGGGGAAGAAGATGCAGCGGCTCTTCGAACATCGGGCAATCCTCTATGACGTAAACGGGACCGCTCTCCTCCAATCCATGCTGCAGCTTTTCGACTAATGAGCTTTTTCCTGATCCGACGGGCCCCATCAAATAAAGGACTTGTCGGCTTTCTTCCCCTTTCAGGGAAGCAGAGTGAAAATAACGTGCTATTTTCGAGATAACTTTTTCGATCCCGAAAAATTCATCCGCAAAAAAGCGATACAAGTCGAAAGAATCGTCTTTGAAAAGCCGTTTTGAGTTTGGATCCCCTGCCTGATGAATATCTACCGTGCCTGACCCAAGTATAATGTCATATAGCCTGGCGTGAGCCAGCTTTGCCAGACTAGGATCTTTCCTGACGAGCTCTAGATATTCAATAAATTTGCCTCTCCAGCTTTTCGATTCTCTGGTCGACCTATCGTCGCGGATCATCTGCTGAAACTCCGACTCGCGTTCATCCATTGGGGCGCTCCTTCTCAAATCATGCCAATATTAAAGATGCCAATATGTATTTCTTGTTTCGTGCCAAATCGGCAAAAGTTTCAAGGGGGCAAAAAAGGAAGGGAATGGGAACAGTTCCAGGAGCCTGTCCGTACTACTCCTAAACAATTTAAATAATGTTAGTTATAGTCTTTTCTTTATCGGACTAATAGACTGTGCAGACAGGCAGACCAGCAGTGTCCTGTTTGCCTAGGAGCAAACAAGCATTATGAGAGTTTACATGAGAATTATGAGGAAGGCGCTGAAGAGCTGATATTACTCCTTTCCGTCCAAAGGCTTGTCAGCAGGATTCGAGACAACTTTTTCCACTTCAATCGAGCAATCCTTGAGCAGGGCTATTAAAGCGCCAATCGCCGCCAGAACAGGCGCAACCAAAGCACCCACAACCCCAGCGGTCAAGGGAAACTCAGCGACGATCCTATCCCCTTGCTTGATTGTAATGCGGCGAGTATTGCCCTCTTGAATAAGATGTCTTAATGACTCAAGCAGTTCATTTCCCTGGAGCCTGACAGTTTCCCATATAGTTCGTTCCTGCATATTCCCGCCTCCTGATGCTGAATTTCTCCAAGCATCTTCGGCTTATTTTGAACGGCCCTGGGTGCGCGCTTTTCTTGACGATCTCTGCTTCAGTGGCTCCCAACGACGCCGAATGTTTTCTCGACCCATTTCTTTGAGTCTGCGGGCGCCTTTTGACAAGCCCAAACGATGTCCCTTGAAAACAACGGACGAAACCTTACGCCCCAGCATCTGAGCGATGTCAGCATTGCTGTGAGTCCGATACAGGCGCTTCAGAAGGGAGACCTCTTCTCTGGTCCACCGGGGCCTCACTCTGGATACTTTTATTTTCTTTTTAGTTTTTCGCTGCAATTCCTTAACTCCTTAAATCAAATCACAAATTCCTTAAAATTAGGAACTTGCTTTTCTTAGCGTAATCTTTTTGCAAATGTATTTCAATGCCCAATATTAAGAAATTAGGAGAGAGGGGTTTCCTCCTTCGTGATAAAATTTACAATCGGATTAACTGGAAATGACATCGAGGGCTCGTTCTGCGCAAAAAAAAGAAAAACGGGGCAGACATTCGATTCAAGCTGAATTTGGAATTTCGCACCAGGCTTATGAACTGGTATCTCACAGAAAAGCGGGCGCTCCCCTGGCGCAGTGAGCCGACTCCGTATCGAATCTGGATTTCCGAAGTAATGCTTCAGCAGACTCAGGCTGCCACTGTATCGCCTTATTATGTCCGGTTTCTTGGCCGTTTCCCAAATCTGGAAACGCTGGCCAAAGCCTCTGAGCAGGAAGTCCTGGCACTTTGGTCCGGTCTTGGATACTATAGCCGGGCCAGAAACCTGCACAAAGCCGCTCGCGAAATTTTGGGGTCCAATGGCGGCGTATTTCCGAGTGATTTCGAAACTATTATCGCTCTGCCCGGCATTGGGCGCTACACGGCCGGGGCAATCTGCTCGCTGGCTTTCAATCAGCCTCAACCGATTGTGGATGGCAATATCCGCCGCGTTATCACCCGGTTCAACGGAATCACGATTCACATACCAGAAAGCTATTTCTGGAAGCAAATGCAAGCATGGATACCGGAGGGGAAAGCTTCTGTTTTCAATCAGGCGATGATGGAACTTGGAGCTCTCGTATGCCTGCCATTACAGCCGCATTGCATGGAGTGCCCGATTAGGAATAACTGCAGAGCCTTTAAAATGAATCTTCAAAACAGATTGCCGCGTCCGCGTTCCAGGGGACCCACCCGGAATCTGGAGATGGTAGTCCTGGTTTTGCATAAGAAAAACAAATTACTTTTGGTCAATAAGCTGCCGGATTTCATCCCCGGTCGATGGGGCTTCCCTTCTCAGGTGATTCCCAGCCGGAGTTCAGCGGAGGAAAATGCTTGCGGGCTGAGCCGGAAGATTTGTTGCGGGTTGGTCCCTTTGTCGAAATGCGCAAAACTCAGCCATGCAATTGGTAATCGACGAATAGTGGCTCACGTTTTTGCCGGGGAGGCGAGCGGCCAAATTCGTCCAGCGATGGAAGAGCTTTGTTGGATACAGCGATCGAGAACGGGTGAAATGCTTACATCTTCCCTGTTTCTCAAGGCTTTATCCAAAACAGAGTGCTAAGGGCATGTGCAAGAATTACTTGGCATTTTGGCGCGAGCGCCGAGCGGGCAGATGCAAGGCGACGCGACGCAGGCGATGTGGGGCGTTGACGACGAGCAATGCCGCGATCGCCGTGCAAGCCCCATGCGCGCGAACCCTCCCAATACCCGGACAGGCTCCTAGCGGCTCATCCGGAAAGCCGTTTTTTGCAAATATCGACATTGAGAACAAAGGACTTCTGGTCCGTGAAATCGAGAAAAAGAGGGTTTCCGGATGGATCTCCAGGCAATTTCTGTTAGATTATCGAGGGCTAATTCCTGGTTCGACGGACGGCGGTGGAGGCGCCATTGGGCGCCCGAATCCCCCTCTTCCGCCTCCGGGGCCGCGCCTCATCCTCTCTTCGAACCGTTTTTGATATTCTTCAAATTTTTTCTTCTGGTCTTCATTCAGAACTGCGGCAATTTTGCGGTTTCTATCGTCTATGATCGCTCTGATTTTGGGCTCATGTTCTGCCCGAACCGCGCTATATCTGGGGTCGTATTCCTTTTGCAAAGCATCCAATTGACGATTGGATTCTTGCATTATCCCCATAACGCTTTTTTCCTGTTCCGGCGTAAGCTGCAGCGTTTGAGTCCAGGGGTTTCCCGGGCCTCCGCGAGGGCCTGGCGGCCTTCGAAAATTTCCAGCGTTGGGGGGGCGGAAGGGGAGCGATTCCGGCTGCTTCTTCGCCCAAAGGAAGAATCCAGTTGCCCCTACAATGCAGCCGGCGAGAAAAATCGATATCAGGACAGCGAGAGCTCGTGGTCGATCGGTCATTGGGAATATTTTTCTTGTTCCAACCAAATAAGAAGATCGTTATCGGCACGGACCTGCGAAGCGCTCACACTCGAATCAAGAGAATCGGCTTCGCTCATCAATACATCGTATTCTGAGTAATTTACGAGCATCGTCTGGCGGTTTAGCATCCACAAAAACGAAAATAGAACAGCTGCCAGGGTCAAAGTAGCCAATGCGGGTCCGGGGCGAAGCCAGGATATTACCAGGGAATCCCACGTTCTCTTTTGGCTGAAAGCTCGCAGCGCAATTCGTCCGGCCAGATCCGGCGCAACTGTCATGTCTTGCTTCAGGACAAAAGCAATATTGTTAATAAGGGATCTTTTCGAACGGCAATCTGGGCACAATTCCATATGGCTTTCAAACTGCTTTCCTTCAGCCTGATTCAGTTCTTTGTCCCGATATTTGTCAAAAAATCCGCAGGGTTTCATCTTCGTTTTTTCTTCGCTCCTTTCTATTTAAGCCC
>JAHFUH010000665.1 GCA_023265215.1 Acidobacteriota bacterium | reverse complement strand
GATAAGAATCCCCCGAACGGGATAACCGTCGAGACGCTGTTCAAGAGCAACGATAACAGTTGGGGAGAGACTAATCTCGGGAGCAAAGAGGCTTCCTTCGATCCGCAAAAGGACTTGAAAGGACCGCTTCCCCTGGCAGTCGCAGCCGCAAAGGAAATAAAGACTTCTTCCGATAACGCGCCTGCACAGAAATCCCGTCTAGTTGTGGCCGGAACTTCCAATTTCCCGATGAATTCGTACTTTGCGAATGCAGGCAATGGCAACTTGTTCTTGAACATGGTCAGTTGGCTTGCTCAGGATGAAGATATCATTTCCATCCGGCCAAAGTCTCCTGAAGATCGACGGATGATCCTGTCTCAGAGCCAGCTTGCGACGTTAAGGCTGGTTGCCATTTTTCTGCTGCCCGGCATTGCTCTTATTGCCGGAGTTGCGGTTGTCTTGAACCGCCGAAGGAGATAGTGTGCGCTTTAAAGGTACCCTGATACTGCTGATCCTGTGCCTTGGTCTGGGCGCCTACCTTTATTTTTACGAAATAAAAGGAGGAGAGCAGCGCGATAAGGCGAAGCAGGCTGAAAACCAGATCTGGAAATTGGACGGCAGCGCAGTCCGACAGATAGACATTTCTGCCGCGGGCCAGCATATTACGCTTGTGCGCAACGGTGAAATAGATTGGGCCATCTCGGAGCCGAAGCCTTTGCAGGCGGATTCCGATGAAGCCAATCGTCTCGCCGGATCCGCTTCCGATATCCGGCGCGAATCCATGCTGGAGGAGAATGCAACCGACCTTGCGCGATTCGGATTGGATCCGCCTCAATCCAGCTTGAAAATCAAAACCAGGGAAGGGAAGGAATTCGAGATCCATTTCGGCCGCAGCAATCCTACTGGAAGTCTCAATTATGCTATGGTTCAGGGCCGCAAAGAGCTTCTCCTGGTGAACAGCTCCGTGGCCAGTGCATTCGACAAGAAGCTGGATGATCTGAGGAATCATTCCGTTTTGAGCTACGAGAAGTCTGAAATCCAGAGCCTGTCGATAAAAAGCGCAAAAGGCGATATATCGCTCGACAAAGACAGCAACGATCAGTGGTGGCTTACAGGGAAAGATAGAGTAGCTGCCGATTCTGCAGGCATACGGGGCATTCTGAATTCTTTGTCGATGGGAAGAATAAAAGAATTCTATGTAGAACCTGCGGATGGGAATTTAAAGCCCCCGCTTGATCATCCGCTTGTAGAGCTCAGTCTCATCTCCGGAAAAAGCAGGTCCATGAAGCACCTGATCATCGGCTCTGAAAAGCCAGTTCCTGCCGATGCCAAAGAAAAAAATGCAAGCTCCGATAGGCTATACCTGGCTAAAGATGAATCGCGCTCGGATCTTTTTTACGTCGACAAGGAACTAGTTGACAAATTGATGCAGTCGCGCAGCGACCTGCGTGAAAAAATGCTCGCTGTTTTCCAGCGCTGGGATATCGATTCCATTAGCCTCACAAATCAAAAAGGGACTTTCAAGCTCAGCAAGTCGAATGGAGAATGGTTCCTCGGGGATGCGAAGAAAAAGGCCAAGTATGACCCGATCAATGCGCTTTTCGACTCATTGGAAAAAAAGACAGTAGAATTGATCGAGAATCCCGCTCCGCTTTCGAAATATGGGCTGGATAAGCCGATCGTGCATATAGTTCTGACGCAGGGAAGCAATGTGGCCGTCGATTGCTCTTTGGGCAGCCCGACGGGAAAAGGGGTATACGCCCAAGTCAAAGGCGATCCGGCGGTAAAGATAGCGGATCCGGAGACCTGGGATAAGTTCAATATTTCCGAATTGGATTTGATCGAACCGCCTCCACCGCAAAAGGCGGCGCCTCCTGCAACAAAAAAATAAAAGCCGTCTACGTCCAAGGTCCACGTAGAACGTCTACGAATCCACGCCGCTTCGTCAATTAAGCGCGAGGTTTATTCGTTGGCGTGGACGTGGACGCAGACGGCTTTTCCTAAGAAAGCCGACCCCGACCTAAAAACTGGGAACTGGAAACCCTGAACCCTGAACCCTGAACGCATGTTGCTATTTGTTTTTCGGTCGGGTATACTTCTTTGTGCTGCTTTTAACCGAAGTGGGCGAGTGCCCACTTTTTTTGTTTAGGGTCAAGATGGCGATGTCTGACGAGAACCAGCGCCAAACCCTGGAAACAAGAATAGCTGGATTGGCGGAGCAGTTCACTGCCTCCCTGCAGGTGGAGGTGGTACTCGTCGAAATCAAGGGCGATGGGAATCGTTCCATCATTCGGGTGTATATAGACAAGCCCAACGGGGTAACCCTGGATGATTGCGAACAATTCAGCAAAAGGTTTTCTGTGCTGCTGGATGTGGAAGATCTGATCCCTTTCACCTATACGCTGGAAATCTCATCACCCGGAGTGAACCGCCCATTGGTGAAAGAATCGGATTTTCTGCGGTTTTGTGGGAAAGATGCCAGAATACGAGTTCGGTGCCCTATTGAAGGCCAAAGCAATTTCAAGGGTAAGATTATAGGAGTGAATGCGGGCCAAGTAGAACTCGAGGTTTTGCCGGGCAAACAAATCGGAATTGCCTTAACAGACATTGAAAAGGCCAATCTGATAGCTGATTTAAGCAAAAGGCCGCAGGGGGCCTGAATTATGTCCAACATCATTGCTCAGACGATCGAACAGATCAGTAAAGAGAAAAATGTCGATCCCAAAATCATCATCAGCGCTTTGGAAGACGCGATGGTGGCTGCTTCCAGGAAGTTCTACAAAACAAACGAAGATATCAGCGCTCGTTTCGATCCAGAAACCGGGATGGTTGAAATTTTTGCCGTCCGGCGCGTAGTAGAAAATGTAGAGAATCCAAGCCTGGAAATTTCACTGGCGGATGCAAAGGAAATCGATAGCACCCTTGAGATCGACGATACAGTCGAGATACCCAAGCCGACCGATGTTTTGGGCCGGATTGCCGCCCAGACTGCCAAACAGGTAATTTTGCAGAAAGTTCGAGAAGCGGAGCGGCAGAATATTTTCAACGATTATTCTCAAAAAATCGGGGAAATGGTCAATGGAGTCGCCAAGCGATTCGAAGGCCCCGACATCATTGTGGATATCGGTAAGACCGAAGCTTTGTTGCCGTTGCGAGAGCAATCGCGCGCTGAGACATATAAGCAGGGAGATCGAATCCGCGCCGTGATTGTGAAAGTGTTGCCGGTGGCGAAAGGTCCACAGGTTATCCTTTCCCGCTCCGACTCCCAATTGATCGTGCGATTGTTTGAAATGGAAATTCCGGAAAT
>JAHFUH010000146.1 GCA_023265215.1 Acidobacteriota bacterium | reverse complement strand
ATGCCGCATGCAGGACTCTGCCCTCCAGGTCAGCCACAGCGACGATGTGCACTCGACGATTGCGAAACATTTCGTACTCCCGCGGCGTTACAACAGCAACATCGAGGGGTGTCTTCAAATCTAAAAGTGCCTGTCTTACCGTAGCTGCGCGCGCAGCCGGTGGATCTTCGTCCCGCCAGACGATCAGCAAGTCGTAATCGCTGTTGGACCGAGCAGTGCCTGTGGCACGCGATCCGTAGAGCAGGATTTTGCGAGGTGCAAATTGTGAGGTCAGGCGAAGCACGATTTCCCGAAGGACTTCTTCTTGCTCAAGACAGTCTGTCGTATCCATGATTGTGTATCATCAAATCAGCTATAGGTTCGCATCGAAGGCGATGATCGGGTGGAACCTTAGCCCCACTACGCTGCATCCAAGCCTGACACCATTTTGCGTTATCTGATATTTCCGAGCAGGCGGAGCAAACCATCCAGAATCGTCATGGGGTGGGGCGGGCAACCGGGGACGTAAAGATCAACAGGCAATATTGCCCCGGCGCCATTGTGGATTTCAGGGTGATCAATAAAGGGTCCGCCGGAAATTGCACAAGCTCCAACTGCAATCACAATCTTGGGATCGGGAATCGCTTCGTAAGTCTTCTTCAATCCGAGAAGCATGTTCCGGCTCACGCAGCCGGTGATCAGAATTCCGTCAGCGTGTCGCGGCGAAGCTACAAATTGAATACCGAAGCGGCCCAGATCGAAGACCACGGTATTGAGCACATTCACGTCCGCTTCACAGGCGTTGCACCCGGCAGCACTTACCTCCCGCAATTTGAGCGAACGGCCAAACAGGCGGCGCGATTCTTCTTGCAGAGCCGTCGCCAGCGAAAGCTCGTTGCTGCTCATGACCAATTCCTCTCGCCTCCTCACGGCAAGACGATAGTCGGTGGTATAGCGGATCGCCTGCTCCGGACAAATTGCTGAGCACTCACCGCAAAAGAGGCACCTGCCAAGATCAATAGTTATCTTGTTTGAATTAAAAGAAATGGCATCGGTAGGGCAGGTGTCGACACACCGATGACAGCCGGAGGAACACCGGGAACTCTCAATTTGCGGACGGCCCCGGAATCTGTCGGGAAGAACAGGTTCGCTTTGAGGAAAAGGGATAGTGCGCTTTTTTTGATGGATCCGCACACCCAGGACATTGAGCATGATTCACCTCAGAGATCGTGGCCACAATAAGACAAGTTGGCACTTTTGTTGCAAAGCGGAAAATCGGAAATCTGCTGTCCCCTCAGTGCAATCGCGAGTCCGAACCAGTTGTGAAACGAGGGATCGATAATTTTGTAGTGGGTTAATTCGCCTTGCTGATCGGTTGTTGCAATGTGACAGATTTCTCCCCGCCATCCTTCCACCATCGAAACAGCCAATGTGTCGGGAGGAAGACTTCCGATTTCCGTTCGGAGTCCGGTATCCGGGATCATGTTCAGCTGATCGCGGATGAATTGAATGGACCGCTGCATTTCCAACCAACGGACAAGCGCCCGCGAAAAGACATCGCCGGTGTGCCAGGTAGAAATTGGAATTTGCGAAAACCTGAAAATCCCATTTGGGAAATCGTGCCGCACATCGAGCCGCTCCCCGCATGCTCTTGCCATGGGGCCGACCAGTCCAAGGTCCCTGCATGTCTGCGGGGTTATCTCACCGGTTCCCTCGAAACGGGCAAGAACCGAAGGGGAATCAAACATGAGTTCAACCGCCTCGGTAACATCCTCGGATGCCTTATTCAGATGACGCAGCAACTCCTTAACGCGAGATTCATCCACATCCAGACTGATTCCACCCGGCCGAATCAAGCCGCGCCCGAATCGGCTGCCGCAAAGAAGCGCCGTTGCATTCAGGAAATCCACCCGGATTCGTCCGCAATAAGACATGGACGGGAGATAGCCCACATCGCCGGCAAGTGCGCCGAGGTCGCCTGTATGATTCGCCAATCGTTCAAGCTCGAGAGCGATGCCGCGCAGAAAAACCGCCCGCGCCGGCGCCTGGCAGCCGGACAGCGCCTCGATCGCGTGGCAATAAGCGGTTGCATGGCCAATCGTTGTGTCTCCGGCGCTGCATTCGATCAGGTGAATCCTGCGCTTGGCCGGTTGTTCCATTAACCCCCGTTCTATGCCGCGGTGCTGATATCCCAACGAGATCTCCAGGTGATAGACATTCTCGCCATGACACTGGAACCGGAAATGGCCCGGCTCGATAATTCCCGCGTGGACGGGGCCGACGGCCACTTCGTGAATCTCCGCCCCGCCGACTTGAAAGAAGTCAGTCAGACCGATTTGTTCGCCTGTCACGGCGGAAGGATCTCGGCCCGTTCGATAAGACGGATGAAAGCGGATAGGCTTGAGCCAGGGATGACCGGTCGGAGTTACACTCCATTGTTCGGCAATCTCGCGTTCGAACCAATGCGCCTGGACGCAATTGGGGGTCAAGGACGGATAGGAACTTTCAACCTCTGTGGAAAGCAGGGCAAGAGTGGCGTATTTATCCTGCGCGAGAATGGCAAAAAGGCGCACGGCTTTCCCGGACGGCTGGCCCCAGAATGCCGATATGCGCGCGCCTGAGGCGACCTTTTCGATCACTGTGTCACGAAATTCGGATATTGAGATCAAAGGGATATGCGCCAGCGGAATAATCTCGCCATTACGAATTACGCAGATGGAATTTGTGTTCATCAGAATCCCCTTAAAACTGAGGCTGCCTGTTTCATCGCAGCCAAAAGCGGACCAGGGATCCAGACGCCCAGCACAAGCAGAACGGCGATGGGTGCGAATGCCAGGAATTTCTCGATCATTCCCGTGCTCTCCGGCACTGCGACGGAAACCGGCTCGCCCCAGGCCATTGCGATCGCATGCCGGAGAGCTCCGACAAATACAATGCCGCTTCCGGCCAGGAACAGAATCATCCAGACAATTGCGCGACTGTCTATCGCGGCCCTCAGCACCTGGAATTCGCTCATGAACAGGGCAAACGGCGCAACGCCGATCAGTGCGAGAAGGCTTCCGAATAAGGCTGTTCCCCATACCGGCGCCGATGCAAGAGTTCCTGACATCTTCGTCATGTCGTGCGTGTCGTAGGTTTGGCCAAGCCGTCCTGCAGCGAAGAATGAGAGCGTTTTGCAGATAGAATGATTCAGCGTGTGAAAGAGAGCTGCAAAAGTTCCCAGCCCTCCAAGCCCGAAGGCCAGCGTGATGATACCGATGTGCTCCACGCTGTGATAGGCGAGAAGCCTCTTTACGTCGTGCTGAAAAATGATGAAGGCTGCGGACACTATAATCGAGATAATCCCGAAAAGGGAAAGCAGCTGAAGACTCCAGCCAACGCGCCCGGTTGCCTGTTCAACGATCGGAACGTATCGCAGGATGCAGTAAAGAGCTGCATTGAGCATGAATCCCGAGAATATGGCTGAAACAGGCGCCGGAGCCTGGCTGTGCGCATCCGGAAGCCAGTTGTGCAGCGGCGCCAGACCGGCTTTTGTTCCATATCCGACCAGAAGGCAAAGAAATCCCATCTTTAAAAGCATAGGATTGAGCGCAGACGCTGAAACGCGCAGTTGTGTCCAGAGCAGCGTTTCGGAGCGGCTCAGGTGAAGACCGCCGGAAGCGGCTGCAATCAGCAGAGTGCCCAAAAATGCAAAAGCAACGCCGATTGAACAGATCATCAGGTATTTCCACATCGCTTCAATCGAAGCGGCCTTTCTTGGAATGCAGATCAAAAACGCAGTCAGCAATGTTGTGGCTTCAATGCCAACCCACATGATTCCCAGATTGTTGGAGATAAGCGATAGTGTCATCGCGGCGAGGGCGCCGCACCACAGCCCGGCATACTGGTGCAGTCCGCGCCGCGTAATGCGTTCCGACCTGATCTCTTCCTTGAAATACCCGATTGCATAGACGGAAGAGGCGACAAAGACCAGCATCATCACGCACAGGTGATAGGCGGAGAGCGCATCCACATAAAACACGCGATCTGCCGCCTGGATCGGCCCGCGGGAAAACACTTCCAAACACAGTTTCAGCGTGATCAGTGCCCAAACCATGACAGTTGTGCACATCGCTGCAAGGATTCGTCCGGGCGCGCGTATTGCGATGCAAATTGCAGCGCCCGCGCAGGGGACAAAGAGCAGCAATCCCAGAAGAAGGTTGTAATTCATCGGACATTAACCTTTTAGAGAACTGAGCTGATCGGCATCAATATGGTCAAACTCACGATTGATATGATTCATTGCGATCCCCATCACAAACACGGCTACAAAGACATCAAGCAGAACTCCCAACTCGATAAGGAATGGAATCTCGCCTACTGCGGTGATGCCGAACATGTAAATACCGCTTTCGAAAACAAGATAACCAATAACCTGGTTCAGGGCTTTTCGCCGGCTGACGACGAGAAATAGTCCCGTGAAAATTGTTGAAAGCGCCACCGGAATTTGAAATGAAGACATTGCCGTAGCTGTTGCCGGGATTCGAGCGGAAATCCACATCGACACGGCCAGCATCAGAAGACCGCCGACGACTGACGTGACATAACCGACAAAGGGTTCGACTTCCCGCCGAACTCCGGCCTCGCGGATACTTCTTAAGAGAAGAAAGGGGAAAACAAAACCTTTCAGGCCTATGCTCATAACGCTGAGAATCAGCAGACGAACGGACAGCCCCTCTTGCCGCACGATCAGCGTAATAAATCCCAGGAGAATTCCCTGGAATGCGACCGTTCGCACACAGGCGCCCAACTCGCTCAAACCAAGCATCGCCAGGTTAGAGAGGAAGAGGAGCACGGTTGCTAATTCAAGCCATTGCTGCATTTCATCACCTCAAAATTAAAATGAGCGCGATTACCGCGATAACCCCAGCGCCCACCAGAAGTTGAGGAACGCGGAGCAATCGCAGCCTGGCCATTACGGATTCAATTACACCAATCAGCAACGCCAGGGCGATCATTCCGAGGAGCGTAGCTGGAAAATCCAACAAAATATTTCCAGTACGCACCGGCAGGATGATGCCGATCAGCAGCGCTCCCATAACCCATAATTTCAATGAAGCGGAATAAAGGATAAATGCAAAGTCGGGACCGGAATGATCAAGAACCATCACTTCGTGGATCATCGTGAGTTCCAGGTGTGTGGTCGGATCGTCGACGGGCATCCGCGCATTCTCTGCGAGCAGGACAGCCATGAAAGCCACGGCGATCATCGCCAATGCAGGGCCGTCCTTCGCCCAAAGCCCGAAGTTCATCCGCGAGATTATTGTCGAAAGCGACAGGCTTTGTGTCTTGCAGGCCAACGCAGCAAGACAGAGAAGGAAGGCGGGTTCAGCCAAGGCGGAGAACTGTACTTCGCGGCTGGCGCCCATTCCCTCAAAAGCTGACCCGGTATCGAGCGCGGCGATTACCGTGAAAAAGCGCATCAATCCAAGTGCATATGCAAGCAGCAGGAGATCGCCCGGGAAATTCAGGAGAGCGGGGACCCTGCCAAATGGTGTTATAGCGAGTGCAACCAGCACGGATGCGAGCCCTACAGTCGGGCCCGCTCTGAACACCCAGGAACTTGTTGTGCTGTAGACAGCTCCTTTGCGGAACAATTTCGATAAATCGTAATAAGTCTGCAGCAGCGGCTGCCCGGTTCGCCCCGCGAAGATGGCTTTAACACGATTGATGACGCCCAGCAGCAGCGGTGAGAAGAGAAGAGCCGATGCCGAGTACACGATGGATTGCGCGTTCATTCCTTCACTTTTCCTCTGACTGCGCGAATTTCATTCTGTCGAAGCTTCAGGGCTCCGTTTTCTTTTTATCGACCCGCGCGCTTCGCAAAGCCAAAAGCGCCGAAGGCGCTTATTCAATGCCCTCAAGGTTCCGATCAATTACTATGCCTCTTTAAGACGGCTGCAGGCGTGCAAAATGCAAAAACTCTAAACCAGGGTTTCGCTTCGTTCACTCTTGTGATATTCAGACGCCTTTCAGCGTAGTTTCCAGAACAGCAAAACAATAAGTGTGAGCACAATGTACAGCACATAAAGCTGGATGCGTCCATGCTGCATGACTTTCAGCTTGGAAAGAGTCCGTCCGACCATTTCGAAAATTGGGCGATAGATACCTTCCTGCGAGGTGTCCAAGGTTTTGGTTTCGAAAAATGCCGTTGCAGGGAAATAGCCCTGCGGAGGTTTGAAACGTTTCCGCTCGTGTTGAAACACATTGAAAAGATCAATGATCGGCTGCGCAAAAGAAGAAGCCGTATACTGCATTCGAGACGTCGGCTGGATATATCCGCAATCCCAGGTGCCGGCCTGCCGGATAATGCGACCGGAAAGCAGCCGTTTGCGAAGCAAAGCGATCAGCGCGATCAATCCCAGAATAGCCAGCGCGCCATATGTAAAGGACCGGAGCGAATCGGCGGCAAAAAATATCTCCGCACGGATGGCTGCCGGATCCAATCCGTTATTTGCGATTGGCTGGATTATCCCCGCCAGTGCTGAGGCCGATGCTCGAATGATCCCGAAGCCCGATAGACCAACCGCGAAACAGCCGCCCGCCAATAGAATCATGGGGAAGAGAATGTCTTGGCCGGATTCGTGAGCATGCTTTGGATGCTCGGACCGGGGTTCGCCAAGAAACACGATTCCGAACGCTCTCGTGAAACACGCGGTCGCCAGCCCCCCGATGAGAGCCAGTCCAGCGATCACTGCGAGCAAAGCGATTGAAGATCCATTTCCGATCGAGGCGGCACCTTTGAAGGCGCCGATATAGATCAGGAACTCGCTTACAAACCCGTTCAGAGGAGGAAGGCCCGAGATTGCAATCGCGCCCACAAGAAAAGCCGTGGCGGTCCACGGCATTCTTTTGATCAGGCCCCCCAGATGATCAATTTTGCGCGTATGCGTTCCGTGAGCGACCGAGCCGGCGCCCATGAATAGGAGACCTTTGAACATGGCGTGGTTCACAACGTGCAGAAGACTGCCTGCAAATCCCAGCGCCGCCAGAGCGGGCGATCCGATGCTGATGCCGAGAAGCCCAACCCCGATTCCGGTGACGATGATTCCGATATTCTCGACGCTGGAATATGCGAGCATCCTTTTCAAATCGCGTTGCGCCAGGGCGAAGAGCACCCCGACCACACCCGAGATCAATCCAATGCCGATCAGCGTGAATCCCCACCAGGGCGGCGGCGGGCCGAGGAAACTAAGGGTGCGCAGGATTCCGTAAATGCCGGTCTTAATCATCACTCCGGACATCAGGGCCGAGACGTGAGTCGGTGCCGCAGGGTGAGCTTCCGGCAGCCATACGTGAAAAGGCAGAATCCCAGCCTTCGTTCCGAATCCGACAACGGCCAGAATGAAGCACAATCCGGCCAGTCCCGGAGTCAGCCCGCCGAGTTGCCCGAAATCAAGCTCATTGGAGTTCTGTCCCAGCAGGAGAAACATGGCAAGCAGGAAAGACGTGCCCAGGTGAGTTGCGATCAGATAAACCCAAGATGCCTCCCGTGCCTCCTTTTTCTCGCGTTCAAATGCCACAAGGAAAAATGAGGAAAGCGACATTACTTCCCAGGCCAAAAGGAATAGCAGGACGCTACGGGCCAATACCACCATCGCCATGCTCGCGCCGAGTGTGTTGAACAGGAACCATGAAGTGTTCAATGACTTGTGCTCGCGATACGGCCGAAGATATCCAATTCCATAAATTGCGGACAGCGCGCCGAGCCCCAGTATTGGGAGCAGGAATAGCGCTGAGAGCCCATCGAGGCCGAGGGAGATTGTCCCGAGCGGCATATTCCAGGAAGCATGGATTGGGTTGTTCGCGATCCCCGAAAGAGTCTTCAGTGCGGGAATCAATCCGATTACGCAGGCGACTATAGGGCCGGCAGCGCCGACCCCTGAAGTGAAGCGGCTGTTACGGCGAAGGAACAGCACAGTAATGCCGCAGAGGAGCTGTATCGCGACTGACGACAAAATCAGGTGCATCTGTATCTCTTCCAACCGGCGTTACGCCAGGCTTTGAATTATTCGGCGGACTTCCGCAAAAATTTCGTCTCTGGATCCCTGCCGCTTCAGCACATCCCGGAAGCCTTTGTCGGTGAGAATAAAGGCCAGGCGCGAGAGAATATGGAGGTGGGCGCGAACCGTGGGTGTGATTAAAGTAAATAAAACCGTAACCGGCAGACCGTCCAGTGCGGAAAAATCTACTGGATTTTCAAGAAAACAGAGTGTGACTGTTGGGCGCTCCACATTTAATACGATCGGATTTCGAGCGTGCGGAATGGCGATTCCATCGCCGATGCCTGTGGATCCCAATGCTTCACGGGATAGCAGAACCTGAAGCAGGAACTCACGATCCACTTGATCCGGAAGCCGCAGCAATTCGACCACACCGTGCAGAACGGAATCGCGGTCTTTTCCTGCGACCCTGTAATGAATTCCCCCGGCCGCCAAAGCTTGAATTGGATCCGGAAGCGGAGCCGAGCCTGATTCCTGTTCGCCGAGAAGATCCGGCGAGAAACTTGTCCTGCCGGCTGCCGCCCATTCCAGCAACTCAGTCTGGTTGAAGCGGAATTGCTTGTTGATCCGGTACGCTGGGAGATTTTTCTGCTCGATCCATCGATAGATGGTTTTCTCAGACACGTTAAACAATTTGGATGCTTCCCGGACGGTCATCTTCATACGCGACATCTCCAGGTCATTTGAGAACTGGCGTGGACAAAAGGGGATATTGTAGAGCTTTTGTTCCCATTGTCAACAGGCACGATATGGAGGCCGGACTCTCGGTGTGAAAGTGGATGATTTTCGCAAGGCATACTCTCAAAAGTGGGACGGATTGATGCGGGATCTGGCTCAGAGGGGCGGCCACCCATTTTTCATGAGAAGCAATCTGAAGAACCAGGAGAATATCGTCTGGGTGCATCCGCGTTACGCGACGTCTCGCCCAAGGATTAAACAGTAGCCAGCCCGGTCGGGTGTTGGATCTATAACACCTAATCCAAGCCTCAACGCTCCAATGGAGATTGGCATCCGGGATCTTCTTACGGAGACGAATGGTTTTGGGAATGATTTCGACGAATGAGAGAGCACCGCAATGTGATATGTTCCTCCGACTGGGATTGGTCCCCCCAATCGGTCATGCTAAGGAGAAAGAGATGAAAATGAAGTTGTCGAGCATTCTGATCGGCCTTGATCCCCGCATCAGGCGCATCCGCTCGCTCCAATTTGCGCATCAATTCACCTTCGTGCCCACAACCATAATCCGACGGCTCAGGCGCATGCCCTAAGCGCGACTCAGACGATGTGGGCAACAGCGCCATTTGCGGGAATCCTGCGCTACGGACAATGTGGGCGCAAGATGCTGGTTCCCGCAATTATATTCGCAAGAGTTATCTCATGGACGGCGAAAGCTAGGGCTGTAAGTCGGCGATGAACTTCGAAGACTGGACGGCGTAATAGCCGCGTTTGGCGTGAATAGAATAGTTGCTGCCGGGTTTCCCGAATTTATCAGCCAGCCGCACTGTGATCGAGTGGAATGCTCCGCCTTGGCTGCTGCTGGACGGATAATAACCCAGCGAGTACCTTGTCCGCAGGCGTGAGATCACGGAACTCAAAGCACTGTCAAGTGAACCGACATTCGATACCTTGATCACTTCTCCCCCGGTTTCCTGGGCAACTTTGTTCACGGAATCCCCAAGGATCAAGGATGGCAGTTGAGAACCCAAAGCCAGCGGTGTTCCTGACGTCTTCAGACTATATATTACGGTGTCCTTCTCCTGGGCCGTTGTGATTACCTCACGCTCGCTTACTGTCGGATGTGTGGTCTGTTGATTATCCGAA
>JAHFUH010000145.1 GCA_023265215.1 Acidobacteriota bacterium | reverse complement strand
AAGAAGAGCTAGCCCTCGCGCGGCAAAGCGAAATGTTTCCCGCTTTTGAATTTCTGCTTCCGGCGATTGATCCGCTCGGAAATAGCATTTTCGATTTTATTACGGGATACCGGATTGTAACTCTGGAGCGCGAAGTCCTCGAGAGCACTCTGTCCAGGCATCACTCGGAACTATATGAAAAATTCGTGGATCGAATCGAAGCGCACAAACCCGTCCTGGCCCCGGAGCAGATTTATATAACAGCCGATGAGCTGAATTCTTCGCTGGATCGCTTCCCGCGAATGGAAATCGAGGAACTTGGAATTGCGGACCCTGGATACACTTCCATCTATATTTCCACACAATTGACAAGAAAATACCATGGCAACATCCGGGATTTAATTGGGGATATCGCAAAATTTCGCGAATCAGGAGAAAGGATAGCCTTTGTTCTTTCGAATCTCGGCCGCGCAGAGCGGCTGAACGACATTTTGAAGGAGTACGAGATACCGGCCCATCTCTGCCGCGCGGGCGATCAGGAGCCACTTGAGGCGCCGGCAAACACAATTCTTATTGGAATCGGCAATCTGCATTCCGGCTACTATCTTCCGTCGGCAAATCTCCGAGTTCTGACAAGCGACGATTTATTCGATGAAGCCGATATCGGGGCAGGATTCAAAAAAACAAAAGCCGCGCAACGGAATCTCTTCATCTCTGATTTCCGTGATTTGAAACCGGGAGATTTCGTTGTACACGTCGACCACGGAATTGGATTATTCAATGGTCTAAAAACCATAGGAATCCAGGAAAGTTCCAAAGAGTTTGTGCTCCTCACTTATCAGGATGACGCCAAACTATATGTTCCAGTCGAACGAATGGATCTGATTCAAAAACACAGCAGCATGGGCGGAACACGACCGACTCTGGACCGTCTGGGCGGAACAAGCTGGGGACGGACCAAGTCCCGCATCAAAAAATCAATGCGGGATATGGCGGAAGAGCTTTTGAAATTGTACGCGCAGCGCCGGATGGTCCCCGGCTTCGCCTTTTCATCCGATACGGCGTGGCAGCAGGAATTTGAAGATGCATTTGAGTTCGATCTAACGCGTGATCAGGTGGATGCGCTCGCCTCCGTCAAGAGCGATATGGAAGCAGAACGGCCGATGGACAGGCTGCTGTGCGGAGATGTCGGGTACGGAAAGACCGAAGTCGCGATGCGCGCTGCTTTCAAAGCTGTAATGGAGGGGAAGCAGGTGGCCGTGCTCGCCCCCACTACAATCCTTGCCTTCCAGCATTACAATACTCTCCAACACCGCTTCACAGCATTCCCTGCCCGCATACAGTTGCTGTCGCGCTTTCGCAGCCCCAAAGAGCAGAAGCAAATCCTCGAGGATTTGGAGATGGGCCGAGTGGATGTAGTCGTGGGAACCCACCGGCTGCTGTCCAAAGATGTGGTTTTTAAGGATCTTGGGCTTGTAGTGGTGGATGAGGAGCAGCGGTTCGGCGTCTCTCACAAGGAGCGGTTAAAGGCTTTGAAAACCCGTGTGGACGTTCTGACCCTTACTGCCACTCCAATTCCAAGAACTTTGAATATGGCTCTGTTGGGCCTGAGAGACATGTCGACGATTGAAACGCCCCCCAAAAACCGGCTCGCCATCCAGACGTCTGTCCTTCGCTACAGCCCAGACGTAATCCGCTCAGCAATCGAAATGGAATTGGCCCGAAATGGCCAGGTTTATTTTGTGCACAACCGCGTTGAAACCATTCACAGTGTGGCAGCCAAAATTCAGCAACTCGTTCCAAATGCCCGAATAGGAATAGCCCATGGTCAGATGGACGAGCGGGAGCTGGAGCGCATCATGCTGAAATTCGTGCAGGATGAGCTGGATGTGCTGGTCGCCACAACCATCATCGAGAACGGGTTGGATATCCCAAGGGTGAATACGATTATCGTCGATCGCGCTGATCTCTATGGCCTCGCCCAGCTGTATCAGCTCCGTGGAAGAGTGGGTCGCAGCGAGCGCCGCGCTTACGCTTACCTCCTGGTACCTTCCGATGAAGCCCTCTCCGAAATCGCCCGCAAGCGCCTGGCCGCGATACGGGAATTCAGCGATCTGGGAACAGGTTTCCGGGTTGCCGCTCTGGATCTCGAAATACGAGGCGCCGGAAACCTCCTTGGTGGAGAACAACATGGGCATATCGAAGCCGTCGGTTTTGATCTTTACTGCAAACTGCTCGAACACACCGTGGAAGAATTGCGGGGAGAAAAACCGGAAGAAGAAATTTCCACAAGCATCAACCTGAATCTCGATATCCGGATCCCGGAAAATTATATCCTGGATTCCAGCCAGCGGCTCCGGATATACAAGCGGATCTCATCTGCCGCAACAAACGAAGAACTGGGCGCGCTTCGACAAGAAATGGTCGACAGGTTCGGCCAGTATCCCGAACCGGTGGAAAACCTCTTCCGATATGCCCAATTGAGACAGGAGACTCTTGCGCTTCAAATTCAATCGGTTGAAAAAAATAAAAACCAGGTGTTCTTCCGTTTCGTAGATAACTCGAAGGTAAACGCGGAGAAACTTTTGAAACTCGTAATGCGAAACAAAAGTGCGTCCTTCTCGCCCCAGGGTCTTCTGGCACTGGAGGTGCCGGATTTTTCGCCGCCGCAGCTTTTTGATGCCATCGGTAGGATTCTGGAGGAGATTCGGATGTAGCGAGCATCCGCAGCCCTCAGTTAATCGGGCGGCTGCAAAAAATTGGACGCGGAATACATGGAATAACGCGGATCAGCATAGATTTTTGTCCGCGTAATCCGTCTAATTCGTGTATTCCGCGTCCTTAAGGCTTGTGGTCAGCCACTATCGACTGCTGACTGAAGGCTCCTTTTCCTGTATTATTGTCAGTTGCCAGATTAGAGGCACATTAACTAAGGGATGCAATATGAAATATTTGACATGGGCTACCTTGGCGCTTTTTTGCGGTTTTTGCGCTGCTCAAGCGAAAACAGTGGATCGTATCCTGGCCCAGGTGAATGAAGATATTATTACCTTGTCCGACCTCAATCGGAAAATAGCCGAATACCGTGCCCAGCTTGAAACCAAGTTTTCCGGCGACGAGCTGGTGCAGATGATGCAAAAAGCGGAAAAGCAGGCACTCCAACAGCTTGTCGAGGAAAAGCTGTTGGACCAAAAAGCCGCTGAGTTAGGCCCTTCCTCAGATATAGATTCAAGAGTTTCAACCGCCATTCAGCAGATCATGCAGGAAAATAAAATGAAGTCCACGGATGAGCTGGATAGAGGCTTAATGGCACAACAAGGCATGAATCTGAGGGAATTCCGAGACATGCTTCGGAAACAATTCATGAGAGACGATTTGATCGGCGGGATGGTAGGATCCCGGATTGCGTTGCTGTCTCAGGAGATCGAAAAATATTACAAAGACCATATCACCGAATTTTCCACTCCGGAGGAGGTTACTCTAAGCGAAATTAGCATTCCGATCGAAGGCAATAGCCAGGAAGCCGAAAGCCGGGCCAATGACATTTATGGCCGCTTATTAAAGGGAGAAGCCTTTGCCGTTCTCGCAAGCCAGTATTCAAAGGGGCCTACGGCGAATAAAGGCGGCATCACCGGCACTTTCCAGCTTTCCAAACTCAACGCCGATACGGTCAAAGCTATCGCCGGCCTTAAGGAAGGAGACGTCTCCAAACCGCAGAAATTTAATAATTTATACGTAATCTTCCACATCGATGAGCGCAAGCCCGTCACAGTGCGCCCTCTGGATGAAGTCAAACCTGAACTCAAAAACCGGCTCTATAATCAAAAATATACTCCGGAATACGAGCGGTTTATTACGCAGCTGAAAGAAAACGCTTACATCCAATATTTTGAAGAAATCAAATGAGGTCGCGCTGGAAGGAGTAATCTAACCAAGCCCAGCCCTGAAATCAGTTTCCTGCTTAAGCGTTCCCTGGCATCGCGGGAAGGGTCCGCGAAAGACTCTTAAGCACTGAACCTGAGCTCTCAGGGCCTGAGCTTGGATAACGGGAAATTCCAGCATTTATAACGCACGTTCCATGCCAGAATCAATTTAAAATCTCTAATATGTTAAATATAACAAAATAAATGGCTTGCATCTCCCGTCCTCTGTGCGCGAGCAGCTTATGATCCAATTTTATGGATTATCGTTGGTTTTTTTGGAGAATTGAAGGCTCCGGTTCAGCTTTCTGATCCGGACTCTTCAAGATCATCGCAAGCGATTTCGAAGCGAAGCTTATGATTTGCCTCTTCGAAAGCCAGTGTCGAGAATGCGGTACGCAATGCATCGTTCGGTGCAAGGGTTGCAAACGCGCTGAACAACTTAAAAGCCACCTTCTCTTTCCTCATAGACCATATCAGGGCGTCGCGAACACTCAGGTCAGAGGAAGAGGGGATGGCCGCCAGACAGTCCGACTGTTTCAGATCTACCAATTGTCCCGAAACAGGCTTCATTTCCCCGATTGATTTAATAAATTCCAGCTTGGCTTTGTGCGCCCGTTCCTCCTTGGCGAATCCCAGGAAGATCTCGCGCAAACCTGACGTTCCGGTTCGTTCTGCCATCCCTGTATAAAAATCGGCCGCAGCCTGTTCCTGGTCGATTGCCAAATCCAGTGCATGTTCAAAGAAAATGCTATCAATCATTTTTCATTCCGCGGATGCGAATTAGACCGTTACTTGCGACGCAACGAGAATTTCATAAGCGTTAGAAGCCGGGAGCCGAAAGCCAGAATTTGCTATCCGGCAGATTCGCGTCTCCTGCAGAGAAGGGATCCTGCAGACCGGCTGCCGGCAGGGCCTGGATCTTTTCGAACAGCTTGAAAAAAACGATGCTGAGTCGATATCCCTCCTGGAGCATGTCCCCTTGTCATTCCGGCTTACGGCTCCTGGCTTCCGGCTTCCGGCTTCATATCCCTGTTACTTTTTTGCAGGATATCAAGGGTGCAGCCCCTGCTTGCTTAGTATATGGGAGGTCGGGGTCCTGCGCGCAAGGGAATCTTTGTGGCGGTAGTTTTCAGTCGGCCGTCTTACATGAATTAATTGAAGCTTGCGGATATATTCTTCAGGATACTTTCGAACAATGAGGTTGCACCAGGAAAGAAAGATTATCTCTGGCATCAAGTCCGCATCCCAACAACTGCCTCAAACTAAGAGCTTTGGATCTGCATTGTTCGCATTCCGCAAGGTGACCAGCCAGCAAGGCCTCCATCTCCGGACTTAGCCTTTCCCTATAGGCCTCATAACAGAGCATGTCTAAAAGCGTCTCGGTGCAGTTCCCTAAATGATATGGAATCATTGATGCCTTCTTTTCTGAAACTCACGTTTCATATCAAACAGCTCGGTCATAAATAGAGAACGCAAGAAAGATCCTTTCGCCAACCAAAATCTGTTTCCCACCTGACTATTTTAAAAACTAATGTTTTCATTAGTTAATAGAATATTTTTTTAATATGAAATGGAAAAAGAAACGATTAGAATTTCAGCGCCCATGACATCCTTAGTCTCTGATGTGCTTGATCTGAGGGAAATGGATTCTGTTGAACTGGCTCATCTCTGTGCCGCCAGGCAGCAGGATTCCGAATTGTGGACGGAATTTTTAAGACGGTTCACACCAAAAATTAAAATCTTCATCCGATCCACGTTGCGGCAACGTGGAAATGCAGGTTCTGCGGCGTGTGCCGATTCAAATCAGGAATCCGATCTCTTTCAAAACACTGTTTTGCGTCTGGTTCAAAATGACTGTGCGGCGCTCAAGCGCTTCACAGGGACTACGGAATCGGAATTACTGATCTACTTTGCCGTCATTGCACGATCCACAGTCAGAGATTCAGTGCGGCGTCAATCTGCCAAGAGAAGATTCCATTGGTTTGCATCCCCGACAGTTTCTTCAGATGACTACGAATTCATTCGGGAGCCGGGAATTGAGAATTCCGTTGAACGCGAAATACTGGCTCGAGAAATCGAGCAGTTATCTTTCAAGACCATCAGCAGCTCGATCCTGCCCGTTCGCGATAAGCTGATTTTTCAGCTTTACTTCTATGAAGGCCTTTCTGCAGCTCAGATAGCGGCTTGCAATGGAATAGGATTGTCCAAAACAGGAATAGAAAAAATTATCAACCGTCTCAAAGAAAAAGTTCGGAGAGCAGCCAGCGTGCATCCGATCGAGGCGCGGCCATGAATATAACCCAGAACGGTCGATGTCTGAATGATCAGGAATTTTACGAATATGTTGCGGGGAAAAAATCCGACTTGAGGGTGCAAACGCACCTTTCCTTTTGTTCCAGTTGCCGGCAAGAGCTTGCCGAGTTGATGCGAACTCTGGATGAAAGCCTGTCGGAACCGGTCCAGAATCCGCAACCTCTCGAGATAGAGCAGGGATTGAAAATAGTTCAGGGCGCCGCCCGCAGCGCATCAAGGAAATTGCTTTACAAATGGAGCTCCGTTGCCGCTGCAGCCATTTTGGCTATTGGCCTATGTTCCATCGCCTTCGTCTACATTTATGCCATGGCAAAATCCCAAGCCTATTGTAATCAGGCTCGTGTTCTTCTTCAGCAGGTCTACCAGGCGCAAAGCCCAAGCGATCTCCGGTTGGATCTTCCTTTCAGATCGGAAGTATCCCAGAGAGCTGCCACGGACAACGAAGAAGTCGTCATCGGCGCCGAAAGGCTTTTTAATCAAGCCATCGGTGTAAGGGATGGAATGAGCGAAGCGCTGCTGGGTCTCGGCTACCTGGATCTTCAGAAAAACCGGTTCAAGAAAGCCGAGGAAGACTTCCAGAAGGTTCTCGAATCTCATCCGTCCAACCTGCAGGCCATGCTCGGAAGGGGAGTGAGCCGGTTTGAAGAAGGCCTGGCGTCCGTCGACCCGGTAGTTCGAAAAATTTCTCTGGACCAGGCGCTGGCGGATTTCGAAAAAGTGCTGAAGCAGAATCCGGATTCGCCGGAAGCGAAATATAACAAAATCCAGATTCTCTACAATACGGGCCGGCACAAAGAAGCGCTTCAGGATATCCAAACCTATTTGTATCATGATCCCGATTCCATCTGGGCAGCAAAACTTAAAGAACTCCGAATCCGCATCCGGATGAACAGTTCGGAAATGCTTAGGAAAGCTGTAGATCAGGCGGCGCTGGCGCAGAACGCTCAGTTTCTCGAAACCCTCGTCCGCGTCGTGCCCGGAAAAATCACGCCTGCAGTGATTTCTCTGCTTAGAAATGCGCTTGCAGCTGAAGCAAAACCGGCGGTGAGCGGATCACCCGACTCGAGTTCGATGCAGTGGGCAGCCAGGCATCTGGCGCGATCTTACCAAAGCGCAACAGGGGATGACAGTTGCTCTCGATTGATTAATTTTTATGCCGGCCTTTCGCCGCCTCAAAGGCAAAAGAAAAAGAAGCTGGACACCCGCCTGGAGCAGCTGATCGAATTCCACAAAAACGAAGATTTCCAAGCCTCTCTCACACGCAGCGAATCCCTCATCCCGGAACTGAAAACCCTTGGAGATTACTGGCAATTGGTGCGCGCGTATCAGCTGCGTGGGAGCTGCTGGTTTTATGGTAAGACCGATTTCTCGGCCGCTAATCGCGAACACCGGGAAATGCTTAAATACGCCGAGTTGACCGGCGATTCGGATCTCATTGCAAGGTCGCTGGCTGCTGTTGCTGCTTCCTCTTTGCAAATGTGTAATTTCGATGATGCCATGACCTACATCTCCAGACTGGGAAAAGCGGCCAGAGATAAAGACATGGATTATTGGAGTGCATATTCATCCGCCCTTCTCGGACGCATTTATTTCGGTCTAAATCAACATGAAGAAAGTCTTCAGCAGTTTGGATCAAGCCTATCGCTGGCCTACCGTCTCCTGGATCCACTGACTCTGCCGGTAACTTTGGAAAATATTGGAATAGTTATGGAGAGAATAGGGCGCCTTGATGCAGCCCGAAGCTTTTATGAGGAATCAGAAAGATGGTTAAAACAACTCTTGGATGAACAGCCCGGCCCTCAATATGAACTGAGTTTAGCCAACATTCATAATATGCTTGGAAATCTTGCATTGCGGAATTCAGACTATTTATCTGCCGAGGCCGAATTTCAGAAAGGATTGAAAGGCCATTTGGATCGCATGAGAGAGCTTGAGGCAAGAAACCGCATTGGTCTCGCCCAAACTTATTTGAATGAAAAGAATTTTGAAAAAGCAACCGAAGAAACAAAAAAGGCATTGGAATTATCCCAAAAGAATTCCTACCAGGAGAACATATGGCAGGCCAGGGACATAGAAGGCAAATTGCGCAAGCAGGGGGGGGATATTGAAGGAGCTCTGGCATCTTTTAGCCATGCGGCCGATGTGATTGAGACAATGCGCACGACAATCTCCTCTTCTGAACTGCGCCAATCTTTTTTTGAACAGCGTTTCGATCCTTACCGCGAGATTGTCTCTCTGCTCTATCACCATAAAAAGAATGTGGACCTGGCCGTCTCTTACTCGGATCGTGCTAAGGCCATGACCTTAAGGGAATTTCTCAATCGTCAATCGAATCTCAATGGCGAAAGCAACCTGAAGATTTTGCAGACATCCAAATCGACATCCAAATTGCCTCCCTCTTTTCATACATTGGAATATTTCATCGGAAATAATGAGGTGTTTGCATTTCTTTCGAATTCAAATGGAACAGACGCCGTCTCTATCCCTGTTTCTGAGGCCGATCTGGAAAAAATGGTTCGGGAGTATTTAAAAAGCATCGGAAATAACGATGCCACTTTATTCAATCAGCTGTCCCGAAAGCTCTATGAAACACTAATTAATCCAATATTTCCGATAATCAAATCCCGATCGGACGAGACGCTGGTAATTCTTGCCGATGGTCCGCTGCACATGCTTCCCTTCAGCAGTTTGATTGATCGGGAAGGTCACTACCTTATAGAAAAAATCGCCATTGCCAATGCTCCATCGAGGAGCGTTCTGCGCTATTGTCTGGATAAGCACAATACTGGAAATATTAGCGCGAAGAGTTCGATTCTCCTCCTGGATGGCGGATCGGATCTTAAAGGCGCCAATCGCGAACTCGCGGCCCTTTCAAATCTGTTTGGCCGCAGAAGGCTGCTGTCCTATTCTGATCTTTCAATTGGGCCATCTTGGGAGAATTACGAAATAGTCCATTTCTCAGGCCATGCCGAACTGCGCCTGGGTAAACCGCAGCTTGTATTCCACACATCTGCCGGCAACAGATATGTTGATTCTCCGGCCATACAAAAATGGAATCTTAAGAACAGCAAATTAATCGTCCTGGCAGGCTGCAATACAGGGCTGGGACCAATTTTTGATGGTGAAACACCCTGGGGCCTGGTGCCGGCATTCTTATCTGCCGGCGCCCCTTCTCTTCTGGTCAGCCTCTTGCCGGCAGATGATATCGCAACTGCTTCGCTTACTTCGCGGTTCTATGAACTGCTGGCCCGCGGATCTTTATCCAAAGCCCAGGCGTTGCGTTCAGCACAACTGTCTCTGATACAATCCGAGGCAGGCAATAATCCCGCTTCATGGGTTCCATTTGTTCTTGTTGGGGATCCCCGCTAGATAGTTTCTGTCGCGAAACACCCCCTTCCAGTCCCGTAGGGGCGGCAGAGAAAAAGCCCTGCAATGGCAATACAAGCCCGTCTGTGCCGCCCTTGCAGGCATGCGCGTCAAGCTAAAGCGCTTGTCCGTTTTACTGGATAACAGGCTGATGTAGCATGGTCCGGCCCGAAGGGAGGCCGGCTATCTCTTGGCCGGGCTGTTAGCTTGGCCGCCCGCCATACGGACCAGATCGCCCCTCTGAAATTTCTCGCCCTGGACCGGCACCGCCGTC
>JAHFUH010000664.1 GCA_023265215.1 Acidobacteriota bacterium | reverse complement strand
GTGCAGCTGGCCAAAGGCGCCATACTCTCGGGGATATTGGCTCTTATGGGCCGCCTCAACTTGAATTTTTCAGATATTGACCGCGTGTATATTGCCGGCGCATTTGGCTGCCATATCCGGATGGAGAATTTCGCCCGCCTGGGCGTGCTGCCGCAACAATTGCTGGACCGGGTTGTTCTAGCAGGCAACACCTCCAAATCAGGCGCGGTTCTGTGTCTGTTGTCGAAGGATAAAAAAGCCGAGGCCTCCGCGATTGCACATAAAGTCCAATATATCGAATTGTCCTGCTATCCGGGATTCGACAGGCTGTTCACTCAATCCCTTTCTTTCCCGGAAATCAGCCATCCATGAGATACGGAATTGGAATAGACACCGGCGGCACTTTTACCGACAGCGTCATTATCGATTTTATTTCCCACAGCATTGTATCCAAGTCGAAAGCCCTGACCACCAGGCAAGACTTGAGAATTGGGATTCTGAATTCGCTATCCGGGCTTGATGCCGTTTTGTTTCCCGAAGTGAAGCTTGTGGCCTTGTCCACAACGCTTGCGACGAACAGCATTGTGGAGGGGAAGGGGCAACGCGTGGGACTGATCATGGCAGTTCCAAATGCGGCCACATTCCGGCTTCCGGCCAATATTCCCGCGGACGAAGTAGCGGTAATTAGCGGAGCCCACGGCAGGGAAGGACATGAGACTGCAGCACTCGATATTGCCGCCGGCAATGAGGCCGTTCGTCGTCTTAAGGACAAGGTCGATGCATTTGCCGTATCCGGCTATTTCAGCATCTACAATTCGATCCACGAATTGAAGCTGAAGGAGTGCATCGTCGCGGAGTGCAACCATCCGGTTGTGTGCGGTCACGAGCTCACCGGCGCCGTTGGAATGGTGGAGCGAGCGGTGACAGCCGCATTCAACGCCAGACTTCTTCCCGTGATCGGCGACCTCCTGGATTCGATTGTTGATATTTTGAAGGGAAAATATATCAAAGCTCCTTTGATGGTTGTTCGTGGAGATGGATCGCTGATCAGCGAGAGAGCAGCCAGAAGCAGGCCTGTGGAAACCGTTCTTTCCGGTCCCGCGGCCAGCATGGTCGGTGCATCCTGGCTCACAGGTTTGAAGGACGCGGTAATCGTAGACATGGGCGGGACCACTACCGATATTGGCATTCTCGCCGGAGCAATGCCGAGCGTCGGTGAAAATGGAGCTGTGGTTGGAGGCTGGCAGACTCGAATCAGGTCCATCGAAATGTGGACCGTCGGGCTGGGAGGTGACAGCAAACTTTCAATAAGCTCGGATGCCGAAATTCACATTGGCCCTCGCCGGGCGGAACCATTGTCGCATGCTTGTACTAAGCATCCATTATTAATAAAAAAGGTGGAACGGCTTGCCGAGATCGAAGAGATCAAGCTGACAGATCTCGACCTGAGTTTTTTTACTCTGGTGAAGAAACCGGCTTTCCGCGTGGAGAAGCAGGAGTTGAATGTTTTGGATGCGCTTGATCGCGCAGTGCTTCACCGCACGGAAATAGAACAGCTGGCCGGACCGTGGGTTGATATCAGCCGGTTCGTAAACCTCGGCTTTGTTTCGGAAATCTCTTTTACTCCCACCGATCTGCTCCATTCCATGGGTGTGCTTTCCTTTTGGGACAAATATATATGTGATAAAGCTATCGCTTTTTATGCCAGAAAAACAGGGCTTGATTGCGAGGCGCTGATCCGATCGCTCTTTGATGAAATTGTGCAAAGGCTAAAATTGGCCATAACATCCACATCCTTGGCTTTTGAGGGAATTTCATCCCAGTCGCGCGAAGCCAATGAATTGCTGGAAAACATACTTCGCCTCCAAGGCGATAAAAGCATCTCGGCTCGATTCAAATTGGAGAAACCGCTGATTGCCGTGGGCGCGCCAGTCCAAGCCTATTTCCCTTCGGTTGCCGGCCACCTTGGTGCTCAATTGATAATTCCCGAGAACGCGGACGTGGCCAATGCCGCGGGTGCGGTGACGGGCAGGGTTATGGCTTCCGCGCAGGTGTTCGTGCGGCCGGTGCGGCCTATCGGTTTTTCGGTGATCCCGGGAGATGAAGAAAAGGTATTCGACAACTTGGATGAAGCGGCAGCCTATGCAGAACAGCGGGCGTGTTTCCTGGCGCAGTCGCGCGCTGAGGAGATCGGAGCCAGGGATATCGATGTAACGGTAAAATCGGAGGAAGTGACGGTTCCCCTTGCCGGTGGCTGGGGCAAGACCCACCTGATGGAACTCAAGATAATTGCGGTCGCCATCGGCCAGCCATATTTGTGAGGCCGGGCTAAATTCATGGGCCGCTACGCGGCCATCTTTAAGTTAGCGCTTATGAGCCTTGTCCAGGTCCGAAGGACAAATAGTTGGAGGATTTTGAAGTGAAGATTGGGGTGGTTGCCTGCAGCGTAATGAAGCGGGAATTGGATAAACTCCTGCTAAAGGTTCCTGAAATCACGGAGCTCATCTATCTGGAGGTGGCGCTCCACTGTAATCCTCAAAAGATGAAGGAAGCCATCAAGGAGCAGATACTCTCGATCAAAGACAAAGTGGATGTGATATTTCTTGGATATGGTTACTGCCAGTCATTGAAAGGAATTGAAGACGAATTCGAAATACCCATCGTTATGCCCCAAATGGATGATTGTATTCAAATCCTGATGACACCTCAGAAATATGCCGCCGAAATCCGAAAAGAAGTGGGGACCTGGTTCATGACTCCAGGCTGGGCGGAAGCAGGCCCCGAGCTTGTTATTAAGGAGCTTCGGGCGGATAGAGTTGCCAAATATGGGAAAGATCCTTTGGAAATCGCCAAGAGACTTTTTGTGCACTATACGCGGGGGCTCTATGTAGATACCGGCGTGGGAGACAACGAGCATTACATAAACAGAGCAATCGAATTCTGCAAAATATTCAATTTGAGGCTGGAGAAGACCGAAGGGACTACCACCATTTTGGAGCAGCACCTGCAGATAGCCCGGGATATCGCTGCCAAAAAGAGTTGACACGGATTCCGTCGCGAAAACCTTTGTGTTTTTTCCAACCGATGGCGAGCGTTTAAAAACTCCTTCCTGTTCATCGGGGCTTCTTTCACGTGCATGGCGTTCACTTCAACTGTACCAAGACTGTAATAAAAAACATGAGCATCACAGCAATGCGCAACTCAAACTATTAAACCCGGATTATTCATGAAGGTTCGTAGCGAGGCGGCGCAGACGGGCATGGATACAAGGCGCGCGACGAGAGGATTCCGCAGGCGTACTCGACAGTACGTCGAGGAATCCGACCGAGCGC
>JAHFUH010000144.1 GCA_023265215.1 Acidobacteriota bacterium | reverse complement strand
CTACTTTGTTTTTATTCTCGGCCTGGGATTTTATCTGAAGCGTTTCACCCGGACTCAGGAGGATTTCTTCATAGCCGGAAGGAAGAATAGCGCATGGGTTGCAGGCATTGCTTTTCTTTCGGCCAATCTCGGCGCGCTGGAACTGCTCGGGATGACGGGCAACACATATAAATACGGAATGTATGTCGCCCACTTCTATTGGATCGGTGCAATTCCGGCCATGATCTTCCTGGGCGTATATATGATGCCATTTTATTACAGCAGCCGGATTCACTCGGTGCCCGGCTATCTGAAGCTTCGTTTTGATGAGAAGACCCGTGTGCTTAACGCATTCGCATTCGCTGGCATGACTTTGCTGGTGTCGGGAATCAACCTGTACGCGATGGCGCTGGTCCTGCACACTTTTCTGGGCTGGAACTGGGACGTCAGCATGTGGCTCTCTGCCATAGCGGTGGGGGTTTACATCACGATGAGCGGCCTTTTGTCGGCGATATTCACCGAGATCATCCAGTTTTTCCTGATCTGGTTCGGCCTGTTCCTGGTTGCGATTTTAGGAATTGTTGAAATAGGAGGCCTTCGCCAGATTTTTGCGCGCATACCTCCTTCTTTTGCAACTCTGTGGTCTACTTCTGCCGATGCCTCACAAAACGGGATGGCCGTCACCTGGGCCGGGATTGTTCTTGGCTTGGGTTTCGTTCTTTCCTTTGGCTATTGGACCACGGATTTCCTCGTGGTGCAGCGAGCGTTCTCCGCGCGGGATCTGCGCTCGGCACGCATGACGCCCATCATTGCATCCTTCTTCAAAATGGCCGTTCCTTTCCTGGTCATCATCACCGGGCTGGTAGCCCTGATTCTTGCCAATGACCCGAAGAGCGGTTTTTCTTTATTGCGCGACGGGGGCCAGATTAACTATGACTCCGCTCTCCCGCTTTTAATTCAGCGCTATTACCCGACCGGCCTGATCGGGCTGGGCGTCACCGCGCTGCTGGCTGCATTCATGGCAGGGCAAGCCGGCAATGTCAGCGCATTCAACACTGTATGGACCTATGATATCTATCGGGCATTGATCAATAAAAATGCTTCGGATGCGCACCTTCTCTGGATGGGAAGAGTCACGACCCTGATCGGCGTCGTTTTGAGCGTCGGAACCGCTTATTGGGCCAAGAGCTTTCCGAGCATCATGGACTACATGCAGGCGATTTTTTCCTGGGTCAACGCGCCGCTTTTTGCCACGATGCTGCTCGGCATGTTTGTTTACTGGATTACGCCTAATGGCGCATTCTGGGGGCTGCTTGCAGGAATGGGCTCGTCGTTCTCTCTTTTCCTTGCGGTGAAGTTCCAATGGATCAACCCGGCTTCCTTAACTCTTTCATCCTCTGCCAGCGATATGGCCGTGAATTTCTGGCGCGCATGGTGGGCGTGGGCAATTTGTTTTATCGTAACGATTGTCATAAGCACATTCACCCGCAAGAAGCCGCGGCCCGAATTGGTCGGGCTGGTCCGGGGATTGACTGAAGAGAAAGCAATGCAATCCGTTTCTTTCGTCAGATCTCCGGAGTTCTACGGCATGTTGTCTATTTGTGTTCTGATAATTCTAAACCTCTATTTCTGGTAAGAATATGAAATCCATCTGGTACTTTGTTGGTATTCTCCTGACAATAATGGGGGCAATAATAACGGTTTCTGCCGTTTATTCGTTCTTCGATCCGCCGGCGCAGGCAAAAATGTTTTCGCACCTGCACGCGGATCTCTGGTGGGGACTGCTGATGCTCATTTTCGGATTGTTGTTTGCGCTCTTGAACCGACGCAAAACGGTTGAGTGATGGGACGCGGAATACACGGATGAACGCGGATAATATTCAAATGCTCATCCGCGTTCATCCGCGCGCTATTCGTAGTTCAGGAACAAGCGCTCGTAGCGGTCGAAAGTTCCGTCCCAGAGGTGAAAGACAAAGCCGGAGTCTATAGCCAAGCACGATTCTTCCTGCAGGCGCGCCAGCACGAGAGGCGCGCCAATTCCGGCTCCCACAAGCGCCACATCGATTTTTCCATTCAACTGGAGCTCGAAATCGCCGTGCGCCACTCCGCTTGCCGGGATTTCATAGCAACGGACGTCGTTGATTCCCATGCCGGCCAGCGTCCTCAATATCGCAGCGGAATTTTTGTTTTGAAAATTGGTGATGAGCGCCACACGGCAGCCACGCAGCCTTGAGAGAAAGGCAGGGTTGACCAGCAAAGCATATACAAAATAGAAGGGAACATAATTCTGCAGCGGCATGCCGCGTTTTGCCAGGAATTCAAGAAAACGCGATTGAAGCTCCAGGTATGCCAGGTTGAGATTAGGGCACAAAGCGCCGTTACCGTGGATGGTGCGCAATGCATTGACGTGAAGCTGCTCCACCCCTTCTTTCAGAATGCTGCTTTGACGCTCACCCCAGCACGTAGTCGTTTCCTGTCCCGTGTAGAATTGATATTCTCCATCGCAAAAGCGTGCAATCGGGAAGTAGGTGCGCGCGTCAATGGTCTTGATTACATAATTTAAAAAAGAATCGAACATTGACTGAGCCTCGATCCCCTTTGGAAGAAGCAACGTGCACTCGCCCTTGCGCGCCTCCAGCACTCGCGCAAAACGCTGGAAGTGAGGTTCGTTGTTATAATGCTTCAACTCAAGAAATCGGAACTCTATTGCAGCCGTATCGCTCATTCGTCACCCGTCATGGTAGTTCGTAATTTTACCTGAGCCAATCCAAAAGCTGTTTCATGCGATCTTTATAGCTGTGTTCCTTCAGCGAATCATCCAGCTTTTGGATAAGCGCCGGATGAACTGTTTCGGCACCCGAATTCAGATTTCGGATCCTGTTCTGCCAGATGCGCGTGTCGGCAAAGCAGAAGTGCTCTAAAAGACCCGTTTCAAACACTTCGTCCATCAGCGGCGAATAGTCATTCACAGGAATCCCGCAGCGTGCCGTTTGCCAGAAGCGCTCGTTGAGGATGCAGTCGCCGGATTTTTCCCAGCTGTAATGAAAATTCGGCAGGCAGCGCGAAGATGCGTATAGGCTGCCAAGCATAAACGGATCCATATACTTTTCTGTAAACTCGGGACCTATACAGAAAACACTGCGTTCCCCGATCAGTTCATCCAGGTAGACGCCGGCTTCCTTGTGTTTGTTGCCTGTGGTGTTTCCGACAAAAATGCTGCCGGCAGATGCGGATTGGCGCTTGTGCAGCCGGTCGCTGTATGCGAGGGGCAGATATCTCAGGTCGAACTGAGCCGCCAATCCTGATGTTGTTTCACCCTTCCAGGGTGTGATTGTGAAATCAACAACTTCCCAAGCTGGTCCAGGTGGGGCAGGGAGACTGTACAGCGCGCCTACGATGTGGATGGGTTCGATACGCCTGTATTGAGACAGGATGCGCAACAGCGGATTTGAACGTAAGAATTCCAGATCCAGGAAAATCAGGTCGAAGCTGAAAGAATTAAGATAATCCGTCAATCCCAGCGGGTGTTTGTCCTGTTGGTAGTAATGGACCTCGTGCCCCAATTCCTCCAGCGCCATGCTCTGATGCATCAGGATATAGCTCGTAGGGTAATTCGAAGGATAGCTCTCTCGGGTAAAAGCCAGGATCCTCATGATTTCCCCTCGATCCCGCCCGCAAATGCACGTTCCAATGCATCCGCTACTCTGTTCCATGGATATAATTTCGCAGTGGCTAGGGCGCCATCTTTTAATTGGGAGCGCAGATCAGAGTCCGACAGGAAATGAAGCACGTGACCCAGCAGAGAAGGAAGGTTGCCCACTCCGGCAATAAGGCTGTTCTCGCCGTGTTTGCAGAAATCCATGACTCCACCGGAAGCATAGGTGATGGGAATGCAGCCGCAGGCCATCGCTTCGAGATGGGGCAGGCCGAATCCTTCCAGGATCGAGGTCTTGATAAGCGCATCGCATTGCTGATAAATGCCGGGGATTTCGTCGGATGGCGGATCCAGGAAAACTCTGTCCACCAATTCACCGGCGGACGTAAAGCGCCGTGCCATAGCCCATACTTCAACGGGGAAATGCTGGCGCACCCTCCCCGCAATCTCAATTGCGGCGATCACGTTCTTGTTTCTATCCGGGAAATTACCTTCCAGCAAAAGCCGGAATTTTTCCCGCGGCGCAGGGGCAGGGAAGAATCGGTTTATGTCAATGCCATTTCCTATAATTGAAATGCGCGGATTGCCGCATTTTCCGTGAACGAAATCGGCCAGCCATCCGGAAACCACCAGGATGTGGTATTGAGGATCGGAGTAGCCCTGCAGCAGCTCATTCCGCTTTGCAGGCGCAGTCCATAAATGATCCTTTCCCTGGAGCAGAAGGAATTTTTGTCCGGCGGAGGAGAAGGGGTGTTGGGCGAATGTGTCGCCCACATATACCACCGCATCAAAATACTCTTCGACCGGATGTTCGCAATGCACTTGGACCGGTGCAGCCAGGGGAAACCAGTCGATGCGGCCGTCTTTTGGGGCAAAAACGGTGATGTCATGGCCGCGTGTTGAGAGAGCGTTGACCTGGGACAAGGGAGCGGAGATTCCACCGCATGCCCAAGTCATGGGCAGAACGTATGCAATTTTCATTGAGCCCAAATATATATTTACGATTGACGATTTACGATTGGACTCATACATGAGGACTTAATCGTCAATCGTCAACCGTAAATCGTCAATCTACTTCAGGTCCTGCACAGCTCTGTCGATAACCGTCTGCAAACCGGTCAGCGCACCTCTGTGAGTCTGTGACCAGAGCGTGTCGAGCTGCTTTTTCGCCGTAGCCGATACGGAGCCTTTGATGACATAGGCTTTTGCAAAATTCAGTTCGGCCGGAGCCAATTTGTTCGTTTGCCAGTAGGACATGCCCAGGAAGTAGTAGGCCATATCCATTCTTTTGTAATACTTGACCGCGCTGTCGAGGTTCTTTATGGCCTCAACATAATTCTGGCTCTGAAAGGCTGTCGCTCCAATTGCCGCGTAGCTGGTCGCATAAATCACGTCTGTTGAAGTTTTCCATGCTTGCGCGTCTGTTGTTTCAGGTTTCTTCGCGGATGCCAAGGCTTTCAGACAGGATTTTGCATACTTGGATGATTGAGCGTAGTTCTGCTGCGCGAGGTTTCTCCGTACCATGTCAGCCAGAAGATCGATATTGTCGGGATCTGTTGCGAGGGTTTTTTCTGCCCACTGGAGATACTTCGCATCATTTCCGATGGACTGGTAGGCTTTTGCAATCTGAAAAGCAAGTGCTCCGTTGGGAGTTGCCGCGTAGGCCTTTTCCCCGAAGGTTGCAAACCCTTTCATGTTTTTCGTGGCCCCATAGGCGGCCGCCATTGCCTTCACGGTGTAAGCGTCATCAGGCACGATGCTAATAAATTTTTCACCCACAGATATCACCTGGGACCATTTATTCTCTTTTACGAAGGCATCTATCCCCTTTTGCACCTCGGTGATGAAATAGGACCGATAGGTGCTCTTTGGCTTTTCCTTCAGGAATTTGATAGCCACGTCCGCTTTTTGAGCAGGGTCCTTTTCGGCCTGGGTGTCCTGCAGCAGCTTGTAATCCTTTTCCTCGTCTGATTGTTGTTGCTCCTGTGCCCGTACAGTATTCAGTGTCAGGCTCAGACATGCGATGAAAAATAAGGTAAAGAGCGCCTTTGAAATGTATGAAACTGTCGGCGAATTCATGTCGTGATCTCCTTGTTTTCGGAAGGATGCCTCCCCGGCCGGTCCTTCGTCAGCTAGCAGCGGCTTTTATATCAAAAGCGTACTTTAAAGACAACAAATGAAAATCAAGCAGGCTGTTGTGGATGCAGCCCTTTTTCAGCTATCCTGACGCTATGATTTTCAAAGAAATAGAGCTGGGAAATATCGATTTATCAGACGAGACTTTTCGGATGACCGAGAATCTCAATCCTCAGCCGCTTCTGGAATCGTTGCGTGAGATCGGACAGCTCAATCCTGTCATTTTGACCGAAGGGCGGCCGAGCATTGTGGTTTGCGGATTTCGGCGTCTCCATGCTTTGAAACAACTGGGCCGTCCCCGCGCACTTGCCCGAATAACTCCGGAAGACAGCCACGCGAAGCTTTTTCAGCTGGCGCTGTCGGACAATCTCTCTCACAGGCAACTGGATCCTCTTGAAAAAGCTCGCGCTCTATTCAAGCTGAAAAATGGATTCCAGATATCCGAAGACGTTCTCGTAAGAATTTATCTGCCTCTTTTGGGCTTGTCTCCCCACGAGAATGTTCTGCGCAGCTACATCCGGCTGAATGAAATTCATCACGGCCTTCGGACGTGCCTGTCCGAGAACCGGCTGACGTTTTCAAACATGGAGATACTCGCGCAAATGCCCGATCAAGCTCAAGCCCGCATCTCCGCATTGATGGAGAAGATTCGTTTGAGTGCGAGCCTGCAGAAGAAGCTCTTCGAAATTCTAAAAGATCTGGCGGTGATGGGCGGTTCGCTGTCTCCGGGAAAAAGCTTGGATAGTCCTGAGGCGCTGGCTGTCATTGAGGATGTGCGTTTTTCCCCTTTCCAGAAAGGAGAAAACCTATACGCGCTTCTTTATCGCAATCGGAATCCGAGGCTGTCCAGGGCAGAGGACCAGTTTCGTGATAAGAGGAGGCTGCTCAGTTTGCCGGGTTCGATCAAAGTTTCCTCAGATCCGTTTTTTGAAAATCCGGGCATTCACGTGGAGTTCGAGGCGCTAAACGCACAGCGTTTTCGAGAGCTTGCCGCTTCGCTCCAGAAGGCGGCACAAACGGAAGCTATCGAAGAATTGTTCAAAATATGATCCCTTATCGTCCCGAGCAGATCCTGGTTCAAGAGCAGTCTTGGAGTGACGCAGCAACTCACCGGATCCTTGAAAGACTGCCTGGCGTTCAAACAAGAACTATTCAGGACGCCGGCGCCTGGCTTGCAAAGCAGTCCGGCTATCTCTCATCGGAATTCTGCTCAACTCCGACCCTGATTCTGATGCGCTATCCAGGGAAATTCCTGCGGCCCTGCCAGGGGTCGGGTGCGGAAATTTGCTGCAATTACATGGTTGTCAGCTATGCCTGGAATTGCTACCTGGAATGCACTTATTGCATTCTGCAGTCCTATTTGGGACACAAGGCGATGGTGGTGTGCACTAATATAAAGGATTTATTGGGTGAGATTAAGGAGACTCTTGGGAACTCTCCCGATCGTCCTTTCAGGATTGGGACGGGAGAACTTGCCGATTCGCTTTTGTTGGATGACATAACCTGCTATTCCCCGATGCTGGTTTCCCTTTTTGCCGCACTCCCGAACGGGATTCTTGAGCTTAAAACCAAATCGGACCGTATCGAAAATCTGGAAGGATTGGATCATCGAGGCCGCACAGTGATTTCATGGTCTGTGAATTCGAAACATATATGCAGCACCGAGGAATTAAAGGCTCCGGCGTTTGAAGAGAGGCTTGCGGCGGCGATCCGCTGCCAGCAATGGGGATACCGGCTGGGATTTCATTTCGACCCTCTCATTTATTATGAAGGGTGGGAGTCCGGCTACCGTGAGGCTGTCCGGGAAATATTCAATGCGATCGACCCCGGGAAAATAGCGTGGGTGAGCCTGGGCGCACTTAGGTTCCCACCGCATTTGAGGGAGCGGATACAGCAGGAGTTCCCGGATTCCAGGCTGCCTTATGGGGAGTTCGTTCCGGGGCATCATGGAAAACTGCGTTATTTCCGGCCTATACGCGAGGAGATGTACCGCCAGATGCGCGCGTGGATTCGCGAGGCGGCACCCGATGTCCTGGTGTATTTGTGCATGGAAAGCCGTTTTGTTTGGGAGCGGAGCTTCGGCGAAAGCCCCTGCAGTTCAGCCCATCTGGGATCGCTTCTGGACGCGAAAGCACGAGAGCGGTCGTAAAAATTTGAGGCTTTGAGTCTTAGAGTGACTCCAGAGTCACGCTCAAAGTCTCGAATAAACTGCTGTGATATGATGAGCAAAATTCCTACACGAGGAGATCGAATGACAGCGCAACCCTCCACCAGAATAATTCAAGAACCCGCCAGAGAAATAAAAGTTTTAAAAGAAGCGGATGTTGTCGTCATCGGCGGTGGCCCTGGAGGTGTTGCCGCAGCCATATCCTCAGCAAGAACGGGTGCCAAAACTGTGCTCATCGAGAGATATGGCCACCTCGGCGGTATGGCTACCGGCGGCCTGGTCAACATACTGCCGAATCTGAGCGACATTAGCGGGAAGCAGCATATCTTCGGGCTTGTTCAGGAAATCATCGACAGGCTAAAAGCCAGGAATGCCATTTTCTACCCGAACAAAGAAGACTGGGGAACCACCGAAAGCAGCGTTCTTGAATATTATCTAAACGCGAACATGGGATGGTTCTATGTGCGCCAGGATCCCAACATTGGCGGACGAGAGCGGCTGCTCTATTCCGCTGTTTTGGATCCGGAAGTGCTCAAGGCCGAGCTTAATGATATGGTGGCGGAATCGGGTACCGAACTGCTGCTCCATTCGTGGGGAACCCGTCCGATCATGGAAGGGAACGCGGTGAAAGGAGTCTATTTTGAAAGCAAGTCAGGCCGGCAGGCGATACTTGCCAAAATTGTCATCGATTCCACCGGCGATGGTGACATATTCGTCGCTGCGGGCGCCGAATATGACAGTGAACTGGAAAGCAATTTCCGGACAGCGCTCGCTTTTACTTTCTGGATTGCCAATGTCGATATCCACAAGTTGGAGCTTTTCCGGAGTTCCCATCCTGCCAGATACGCACTATTAATGGAGGAACTTACAACCTTGGGCGGCCATTCTTTCTATTTCAACGGCCTTCTAAAAAATCAGGAAGGCGTTCTCTGGTTTCACACTTTTCAAGTCCAGCCGCTGGCTTCCGATGCAATGGATGTTGAAGAACTGACGCGCGTGGATGTGCTGGGCCGCAGGAAGGCGCGGATTACCTATGAATTCCTAAAGGGAAATGTTCCCGGTTGTGAGAAGTGTTTTATCATGCAGGCAGGTCCTCAACTGGGCACGCAGGGGGGACGGCGCGTTATCGGCGAATACATTCTTTCCCCGGAGGATATGGAATCGGACGAAGTATTTGAGGATACGATTGTTGTTTTGGCGAACAACGACAATGGTGAGATATCCGCAAAACACCCCACCATCTGCATTCCATATCGTTGCCTGGTGCCGGTCAAGATAGATGGGCTGCTGGTGGCGTGCCGTGCGTTTTCTTCCAAAGCGAGCGTCAACCAGTGGTTCAACATTATTCCGCCCTGCATCTCCTACGGCCAGGCTGCCGGCACAGCCGCAGCTCTGGCAGCGAAAGCGGGAATCCAGCCGCGCAGAGTTGATTACAAAGAACTGCAATTCAATCTTCGAAACCAGGGAGTGAATCTGCCCGCTTAGAGCCTTGATTCTTTGCGCTTAAGGGCATGCGCAAGAATTACCTGGCATTTTGGCGCGAGCGCCGGGCAGGCAGATGCAAGACGACGCGACGCAGGCGATGCGGTGTCATCGTCCAGGGCGGCAAATATTGCGATTGGGGCATGCGGAAATCCCAGGAGATCGCTCCTCTGCTCGCCAGAAGAACCGGCAGGCCGGTCCGAATGGCGAATACCCGTAGCGAGATGTATGACTTCGGGATGAACCAGCGTCTCATGCATCTGAAGATTGGATTCAAAAACAATGGTGTGATCACGGCGGTACAGGATCGCACGATTGCTGATAACGGCGTTAAAGGCAGCTCGAGCTTTGGCAGCTCAGGCGATCAGGGGTATGGTCCCTGGTATACGACCAAGTGCTTGAATATTGAACAGAAAATGGAAGTGGTGACTTCAAACCGCGGGAAAATGTACACCAGCGGCCAGCATTGTCCGTTCAACTGGGACAACATGACGATGGCGTTCCATATAATCGCCGAGAA